>JBBSGD010000003.1:0-90721 GCA_038254435.1 Actinomycetota bacterium | reverse complement strand
GCGACGTCGATGATGACACCGCGGGACCGGCGCTGACCGATCTGCTCGATCAGATCCGTTTGGAAACGAATCATCTGGGAGTCGTCGAGGGCAGTATGGATCGACGCGATCAGGTAGGAACCCTGCCGCAAAATGGAGACCGGCGCCGGCCCAGTGCCCACTACCCCACCGATCCGTCCTGCCGGCTGACCGTGTATCCGAGCAGCTTCTCGGCTTCCTCAAGGCCGCCCTGGAGGTCACCTATCGTGTTCATCTTGCTCAGATCAACCCCGATCGTGACCAGGGTCTGAGCGATCTCCGGCGACAGCCCGGTGATGATGACGCTGGCTCCCATAAGTCGTGAAGCGTCGACGGTTTGCACGAGGTGGTTGGCGACAGTCTCGTCCACGTCGGGTGCACCAGTGATGTCTATGACGACCACTTTCGCCCGGTGCATACGGATGGCGGTGAGCAGCTGTTCGGTTAGCTGACGGGCACGTTCGCTGTCCAGCACGCCGATGATTGGGAGAATGAGCAGTCGCTCGCGCACCGGCAGCACGGGCGTCGACAGCTCCCGGATGGCGTCTTGCTGCTGACGGATGATGCGCTCGCGCTCGTCCACGAAGCTGACAGCGACAGTATTGGCGATACGGTTCGCCGCCGGTTCGTAAGCGTCGAGCACCTCGTTCAGCAGCGAGAAGTCCCGCTGATACTTCTCGAAGAGCGATCGCGCCAGCACGTCACGCAGCAGCAGCACGATCCCAACGACCTCATGCGTCTCCACACCTCGCGGGATGATGCGCTCAGACAGGTCGCGTGCGTAGTCCTGCAACGCTTCGACACTGCCGGTCTCGAGCACCTCGACATAGTTGTCGTAGACCGATTTGGTCTCCGCCCCCATCTCCTGAGGTGTCATCGCCTGTAGAAGGTGCGCCTCCTGAATACGACCGGCCCACTCCTGACGCAGCTTGGATCGGTGCTCCCGCAAGTGGGCCACGATCTGCGGCAGCAACTCGTCCTCGAGGTGACGATCATGCGTTACGAAATCCGCAGCCATCTCGGTGTCGATCGGTGAGTCCTCGTTCATCAGCAAATCATCCTTCCTGGCGCCACTTCGTCATGGTCACGGTCGTTCCTCTGCCTACCTCGGAAACCACCGCGAACTCGTCCATGAGTCTGCGGGCACCGGGCAGACCCAACCCTAGACCGGTGTAGGTGCTGTAGCCGTCGACAAGCGCTGCCTCGACGTCCGGGATGCCGGGGCCGGTGTCTCGAGCCACGACGCGCACACCGCGGCGAGGCTCCTCGAGCAGCTCGACCACGACCTCTCCGCCATCGGCGAAGCGAACGATGTTGCGCGCAATCTCGGACACAGCGGTCGCGATCACGGTCAAGTCTGTACGGGAAAAGCTCAGGCGCGCTGCCAGCTCGCGAGCACCTTGCCGGGCCAGGACGATGTCGGCGTCGGCGTGGATACGAATGCGTACCTGGTCATCGCTGTGCTGTCCCCGCTCGAGTAACGGCTGGCTCAGCTTCTCGCAAAGGTCGCATTCCAAAAGATGCCGCGCCGCGTCGACCTCCCGCTGGCACCGGCGGTCCCCACTGGACACCGCAAACAGCACCGGGCGGCATCGGTCAGTAAGAGATCCCTCCCCCTCCAACGCCAGTAGGTACTCGACCCGCAGTCGGGCACGAGACCGGTTCAGCTGCGCGGCGACGGCACCGGCGGTCATCCCAAGCTCTTCCGCCAGAGATTGGGTGTCTTGCCCAGAGACCTCGTGAGCGACAAGGGTGCGCCGATCGCGCTCCGAGAGGCGCCCGAGAGCCTCCGCGACGGCGCCCTTCTCCTCTCGCTCCAACAGGCCCTCGTCAGGTGAATCCGAGGGACGCAGATCGACAATTCGGTGCTGGTTGCGTCGATGCCGGTCTTGCTCCTTCCACATGGAAGCAACCAGGTTGCGGGCAGTGACAATCGCGTACGGCTCGAACATCCCCGGCTCCAATCGACCGGCTGCAGCCAGCATCCGGACGAGCGTCTCTTGCACAAGATCGTCCGCCACCGCCCGGTTGACCACTCGCGAGTAGACGAAGCGCCGAATCATCGGGATCAGCGCCACTACTTCGGACTGGCCACCTGACTCTGGCAATGCGTCAGCGGCGATCATACTGCTCAGACTACGTCTCAAGCCCGCGCGTACGGAGCCTGACCGGGTTCGTTCGGGCAAGGCCGATGGTTCAGCGACAACCGGCAGTCGCCACCTGGCTGACGTCTGAAGCGCTTGTGCAGGAAGCCGGTCGAGTTGCTAGACTGCACCGACTGCACCGACTGGCCGTAGGGGCGACTGCACAGGCAGCTGGAAACGGCCCTGTGGCAGCGCTCTACTGTGGACGTACTGCGGACAAGATTCTCGTCCGGCGCCCTCGACGTCGAACGACGCGCAACGCGTTTCCGCAGGTCAGACCCCATTTGTCGTCACCGACCGTCAACGACCATCTCCGCGGGGATTCTTCCCGGCCTTCAGGCAGCCCTATGCCCAGCGCCGCGACGGACGCGCGGCGCGCCCCACGGTGTCACCCGCCGTTAAGCGACCCCTCGCTACCTCTGGCGCCTCTATCCGGACAGCATCGGTGAGGCATCGTTCGTCGACTCCTCGGGGCGCGAGCTGGCTAAGGTAGTGCGCGGCCGCCCTGCTGGCGGGGCCGCGCTGGCCCGCCACGAGGATCTCAGCGCTTTCTTCGGCCCGACCTTCTCGCTGCCCGAGGGAACCGTCTACCAGGCTGAGCCCTATATCTCGGCGGACATCCACAGGCTGGTGGTCTCCAACTCGACGGTGTGCCGACCCCGGGGCCCAAGAGGGCCTTTGTGCAGTTCGAGGTGTACCCTCGACAGCTTTCAGCGGCAGGCCGCGGCCGCGGCCCCCGCCGGCATCGACGTGCACGTGGTCGACGCCAACAGCGGGGAGGTGTTATTCGACAGGCGCCCATCGCGCCACGGGCGCCGATCCCCTGTCGGGATCGGGTGGGCACGAGTTCGCGTCCCTGGCCTTGGGCGACGCGGCCTCGGGCGTAGGCAAGGTGCGAGGCGAGCCCGCGGCCTTCCGGCGCATCGCAGTCTCGAGCGGCAACGTCAACGACTGGGTCGCCTTTGCGACCTCGACCTCCCCGGGCACGGCCCTGAACGGTTTTGGCTTCGGGCCCGCCGCCCTCGTGGTCCTGGTCGTTCTGCTCTGCGGGGCGGCGCTCGTGAACTTTCGCGAGCACCACGGCGAGCTCGAGAGCGCTGCCCTCACCGACGGCCTCACCGGGCTCGGCAACCGCCGCCGCTTCATGTGGGACCTCGGCGCGCGCTTGTCCGGCAGGGCACCGGCCCCCCTCATCGTCATGCTGTGCGACCTCGACGGCTTCAAGGCCTACAACGATCTTCGGGCATCCCGCAGGCGACGTGCTGCTGGCTCGTCTCGGCGCCAAGCTGAGCGCAGCCTGCCGCGAGAGCGCGGCCGCCTACCGCATGGGCGGCGACGAGTTCTGTGTGCTCGCGTGGGGAGGTGCCGCCGAGGGTCGGGGCTTGTGTCGGCAATCGGCGCAGCGCTCAGCGAAAGCGGCGAGGCTTTCAACGTGACCTGCTCCTACGGGCTAGTGTTCCTGCCCGAGGAGACCGGCGACATGTCCGAGGCCCTGCAGCTCGCCGACAAGCGCATGTACGCGCAGAAGAACGGGGGCCGCTCCTCGGCGGGCAGGCAGAGCGCCAACGTCCTGCTCAGCGCCTTGAGAGAGAAGGACCCCGATCTCGACGGCCATCTGGCCGGAGTTGCGGAGCTGGCCGCGACGGTGGGCTCGCGCCTCGAGCTCGCGCCCGACGAGCTGGCCCAGCTGCTGCAGGCGGCGGAGCTGCACGACGTCGGCAAGGTGGCAGTTCCGGACTCCATCTTGCAAAAGCCCGGCCCCCTTACTGCCGAAGAGTGGGACTACATGCGCCGCCACACGGTCATCGGTGAGCGCATCCTGGGGGCGGCGCCGGCTCTGTCCTTCGTGGCGCGCTTCGTACGGTCGAGTCACGAGCGCTGGGACGGGAGCGGTATCCCGATTCACTTGCGGGCGGGCAAATCCCGCTCGGAGCACGCATCGTTACCGTTTGCGATGCGTTCGATGCAATGGTCTCGAACCGCCCCTACCGCGCCGCGCTCACCCCGGAGCAAGCCGTGGCCGAGCTCCGCAGGGGAGCGGACTCGCAGTTCGACCCGAATCTGGTCGAGCACGTCTGCGAGGCTCGTGGGCGCGCCGCGCTCCCGGGTGGGTAGCGGTTCCTAGGGGTTTTACGGTCCCCAGCCGCATAATGGAGCTGCAACCAAACTCTCCCAGGGACGACTGGGTGGTGAGCGGTCAAATGAGCGCGTATGCACCCACTCGGCACGGCCCCGGGGCGGGGGCCTTGTCTGGGGGCTGGCCTTCCCGCGTGCCGGGGCGTACTATCGCGGTCACAGTAAAGGAGACGCGCATGACGCCACGGCAGACTCGACCCTTGCAAGACGTGCTGGGGCCACTCGAGACAGAGGTCATGGACATCATCTGGGACCAGGGCGAGGTCACGGTCCGGGATGTCTATGAGGTGCTGCACGAGCGGCGCTCGATCGCTTACACGACGGTGATGACGACGATGAGCCGCCTCGCCGACAAAGGCGTTCTGATGCGGATCGAGGATCGTCAGGCACACCGCTATTCGCCGCTACTGTCGAAGGAGAAGTACGCGCGCTCGACGGTCAAGTCGGTCATGGACTGGCTCGTCGGCCAGTTCCAGGAGCCGACCGTCGCCTATCTCGTAGACAGGGTGGGGCAGCAGGACTGGGAGCTCATCGAGAGCCTGCGCGACGCCCTCGAGCTGCAGAAGGGGAAGCAGCAGAAGGATGCTTAGCGCAGCGCCTAAAATCGTTGCGTTGCAAGCCGACTCCATGTGGGCAGTGGTTGTGGTCGTATCGCTGGTCACGCTGCCGCTGGTGCTGGGCCTGCGCCGGCTGATCAACCAGCCCGGCGGAGTTGTGTCGGGCATGCTACTCAGCCTGCCGCTGGCCTTGCCGCTGGCCGTGGCGGCGGCGATGAGCAAGCCGGTGCTCCCCGAGATCGGCTGGCTGCACCCCGCTACCCAGACATTTCTCAACGGGCACGGCGGAGGGCTCAAGAACCTCTTCCTGCTCGGGAGCGCCGACCACTCGGTGTCCCTCTATACGCTCAACGGCACCCCCGGTTTGCTGATCCTGATCCTCGGAGCATCGGTGAGCACCGTGATGCTGCTACGCCGCCTGGTCGGAGCCGTCGTCATGCGGCGACTGACCCGCAGATCGGTGGGCTTGACCGAGGACGACAGGCCCGGGGTTTCCGGCATGGTGCGCACGCTCGCGGCGACCGCCGGCCTCAAGCAAATCCCTCAGGTCATGGTGCTCCCGCCCGGATCGCAGGGCGCCTTCGCCATGGGCGGCAGGCGCGGCAGGATCCTGCTGTCGCGGGACCTGCTCGCGTGCCTCGAGGACGACGAGCTCGAAGCGATGCTCGCCCACGAGATCGCCCACCTCGAAGCCTTCGACGTCCCCGTGGTGTTCCTTGCCGGGCTGATGCGCGACCTCGTGGCCTGGAACCCCGTGGCGCACGTCGCCTTCCGCAAGCTAGCCCTGGACAGAGAGCTCGAGGCCGACCGGCGAGCGGCGTCGATGACCGGCCGCCCCCTGGCGGTTGCCTCGAGCCTTATCAAGATGTGCGAGCTGATGACGGGGCAGGGCCGCGCCGCGCCCGGCACCTCGCTGGGGTTTCTCGTCGCTCGCACCCGGGTGCAGCGAAGGGTAGGACGGCTCCTGGCCCTCGCCGACGGGCGAGTGCAACCGGCTCCGGCCGGCACCCGCCTCCCGTTCCTCGTTGCGGCGCTGCTCGCCGCGGGGCTCGCCCTCCAGGTCGGATCGGTGATGACGAGAACCACCCCGGCCGCCCTCGCCTTCGTGTGGGGAACTCCCTCCGTCCCCGCCGGACAGATCATCACCGACAATCACTTCGCCGGCCCCGCCAATGGGCAGGCGCGGGCCCACCGCGACAAGCATGACGGCACCGTAGCCACGGCCATTGCCACCGGCCAATCGGACTTCCCCCCCAAGTCTGCGAGGGTGGGCTGGAAGCTCGTCATGAGCGCCCGTCAAGCCGTGAGCCCCCAGCTCATCAGGACGATTCGTCCCACCGGCACTCCGCAGCCCCGCCTCCCGCGCGCCGTGGTCGAGCAGCGCCGGGGGTGGCAGGCCGCACCGATCCTGCCGGAGTCTTCGCTGGGCGTCGGCGTCTACAGGGTGATCCCGCAGGACGTCGTCACGAAGACCGTGGTGCGGCCCTAGGGGGCACTCTGCCATACTGCGCCGAAAGTTTTGCTGGACTTCTTTACGATGCCTGTAGTAGGGTCGTGGGTCACGGGGGTTGGTAGATCCCCGGGCGCCTCGGCGCCAGGGCAAAGGGGGACAATGGGGTGACACAGAGCGTAGCAGAGTCCTCTCCGGATCTTCACGTATCCGCGGGCTTCGGCGCCGGCCCAGACGGTGACGTCGAGGCCAAGTCGCCGCGCCAGCTCTTCTGGCGGCGTTTCAAGCAGGACAAGCTCGCCTTCGCCGGAGCGGTGGTAATCATCCTCATGATTGCCGGCGCCCTCACCGCGCCCTTCTGGGCGCACCTCTTTCACCACCCCGTCAACACACAGTTCCGCGACCGCACCAACATCTACGGGGTGCCGCTGGGCCCGACCGGCACCTTCTTGTTCGGGTCCGACCAGCTCGGACGGGACCTCTTCGTACGCGTCCTCTACGGGGCTCAGGTGTCGCTCAAGGTGGCCTTCCTCGCCACCGGTATCGAGGTGTTCGTAGGCGTCGTCGCAGGCCTCGTCGCGGGTTACATCGGCGGCAAGATGGACACCGTGGTGTCCCGTTTCATGGACCTGGTCCTGTCGATCCCCTTCCTCCTGTTGGGGATCGCGCTGGCGGTGTCGCTCAGCCCCGGCCCGTCGGCCAGCCAGTGGCTCGTGGTCGCCATCATCGCCTTCTTCGGCTGGCCCTACATCGCCCGCATCGTAAGAGGCCAGGTCCTGTCACTGAGGGAGTCACAGTTTGTCGAGGCGGCGCGCTCGCTCGGCGCGGGGAACACCTGGATCATGTACCGCGAGATCCTGCCGAACCTCATCGCCGTCGTGCTGACCTACGCCACCCTCATCATCCCCGTCAACATCATCGGCGAGGCGACGCTGTCGTTCCTTGGGGTCGGCATCAAGGAGCCCACGCCGTCGTGGGGCAACATGCTGGCCCAGGCCACCAACTTCGCGTCCCAGGGATTCGCGTGGTGGTTCATAACCTTCCCCGGCCTTGCGCTGTTCATCACGGTCCTCGCTTTCAACCTTCTGGGAGACGGGCTGCGCGACGCGCTAGACCCGCGCACCGGACGATAGACAAAGGAGGGAGACAACCACACGAGCCAAGAATCTCAGAAGCATCCAGCAAGCACCATTCGCCAGGCAGCTCCGCACTACCAAGGAGGGAACATTTGAAGAAAGCTAGGTTCTGGAAGATGACGGCGCTGCTCGCCAGCCTCATGCTGCTCGCCGCAGCCTGCGGCGGCAGCAGCACCAGCGGCGGAGGTGGCGCCCCAAGCAGCAGCCTCGGGAAAGGGATCAACGTCGGTGCTACCGAGAGCAACGTGCTCGGCGGCACGAAGGTGACGCAGGGCGGCACCATGAAGTGGGCGTCCATCGGCGACGTCGACTACATCGACCCGGCCGCCGCGTATACGGTCAGCTACTTCAACACGATCGGGCACGGCACGGTGCGCTCGCTCACTACCTACAGCGCGTCGACCAACCTGCAGGCGCAGAACACCGCGGTGCCCGACCTCGCCACTGCGCTCGGCAAGGCCAACGCCGACAACACGCAGTGGACCTACACGCTCAAGGACGGCGTCAAGTACGGTCCCGCGGTGGGCGGCAAGAACATCCCCGGCGTGACCGGCCAGCCGATCACCTCGGGCGACATCAAGTACGCCATCGAGCGGCTGTTTCGGCCGTCCGTCGGCGCCGGTTACCCCTTCTACTTCACCGACATCAAGGGTGCCACCGCGTTCGAGGCGGCAAACAAGAACGGCGGCCCGATGAAGGGTCAGATCTCGGGCATCGAGACGCCCAACGACAAGACAGTCGTCTTCAACCTGACCAAGGCGCACGGTGACTGGGACTTCCGCATGGCCATGCCGGCCACGGGCCCGGTCCCGCAGAAGTACGCCCAGCCGCTCGATGATCAGAAGGTGTCCGGTTACCAGCAGTCTCCCATCGCAACCGGCCCGTACTACATCGACAAGTACGTGCCCAAGGAAGAGTTCATCCTGAAGCCGAACCCCGACTGGTCGCAGTCGACCGACGACCAGCGTCACCAGTACCTCGATGAGGTCGACTGGAAAGAGGGCTTCAACACTCAGGTGTGCGTGCAGAAGATCCTGAGCAACGAGTACGACATGGGCGTCGACTGTGCGCCCACCGGCGCTCAGCTGCAAAAGGTGGTCCAGACTCCCGACTACAAGTCGCGGATCTTCAACGGCCCCGAGCCGTGCACCGGCTCGCTCTTCATGAGCACCAAGGAGAAGCCGTTCGACAACATCAAGGTGCGTCAGGCCGTCAACGACGCCATCGACCGCCAGAACCTCATCAAGCTTCTCGGTGGACCGCTCGTGGGCGACATCGCCACCTCGATCCTGCCGCCGACCTTCAACGGCAACGGCTTCGCAGGCACGGACTACGTCCCCTTCGGCAACACGGAAGGGACGCCAGAGGTGGCAAAGGCCAAGGCCCTCATGAAGGAAGCCGGTTACGCCGACGGCTTCCACGGCAAGCTGCTGGTGGTCGGGGACTCGACGGACCCCGTCCCCGCGCAGTTCGAGTCGATTCGCCAGGACCTCAAGGCCATCGGCATCGACAACCTCAACATCAAGACGCTGCCGTACCCGGACTACTACACGAACTTCGTAGGCATTCCGGCCAAGCACGTCGCGTTGGGTCTCACGAACTGGTGTCAGGACTTCCCTGCACCGGACTCGTTCATTACCCCCCTGTTCGCAGGCTCGAGCATCCTCGCACAGGGCAACAGCAACTACCCGTTGCTGGACGACCCGTCGGTCAACTCGGCCATCTCAACGGCACAGGGTGCAACCGGCAGTGAGGCTGCCTCGGACTGGCAGACGCTCAACAAGAAGATCACCGAGCTCGGTGTGTACGTTCCGTACAGGTGGTACAAGTCGCGTCTCCCCGTGAGCGACAGGGTGCAGAACGCCTACTACCACAGCTACTACGAGCAGATCGACTGGGTGAATGCAGGAGTCGGCGGCTGATCTAGCCGGCAGCAGCGCGGGCCGGCCGGCACGGCGACCCGAAGAGGATCTGGGCCCGGGGGGATCTCCCCCGGGCCCGATCCGGTAGGACCTAGAGGTTTTTCCCGGCAGAACGACTAGGATGGCAGTGGTTCTGCACCCAGTGCCCACGAGGGGCACGGCCGGAGATCGCATCGAAGGGGTGTTCGATATGCTGCAGTACATCATCAGAAGGGCCATGTGGGCGATTGTGATGCTGATTCTCGTGCTCGCCCTGGTGTTCGCGATCTTCTATGTGCTCCCCGGCGGAGCCCTTCACAAATCGGCGGGACAGAAGTACCCCCCGCTCGCCTACAAGCTCGCCGGCAAGCACCCGACCTTGCCGGTGGTGCGGGCGATCACCAAGAAGCTCGACCTCGACAAGCCGATCTACGTGCAGTTCGGCACCTATGTCGGACACGCCTTTCAGGGCGACCTGGGCTACTCGTACCAGACGCAGGAGCCCGTCACCAAGGCAATCCTTCGCCGTCTGCCTCCGACGATCGGGCTCGCCGTCGGCGCGTCGGTGATCTGGTTGCTGCTCGGCTGTGGCATCGGCATCATCTCTGCGCTGAGAAGGCGAACGCTTCTCGACCGAGGGTCGATGATGGCGGCGCTTGCCGGCCTCTCCATCCCGACTTTCTTCTTGGGGCTCGTGGCCGTGTTCTTCTTCGACGGCCGTCTGGGTATCTACAATACGGGCGCCTATGTCGGGTTGACCTCGGATCCGATCGGGTGGTTCAAGGTCATGTGGCTCCCGTGGCTGGTGCTCGCCATCGTGTCTGCGGCCATCTACTCGCGGATGGTGCGCGGCAACATGCTCGACGTCGCTTCCGAGGACTACATCCGCACCGCCCGCGCCAAGGGCCTTACCGAGCGGTCCGTCGTGCGCCACCAGCTGCGCAGCGCGCTGACGCCCGTTGTGACGATGTACGGGCTTGACCTGGGCATTCTGCTCGGGGGCGCCATCGTCACCGAGCACATCTTCAACATTCCCGGAATCGGCGCCTTCTCGGTTGACGCCATCACCGACGAGAACATCCCGGTGATACTGGGCACTACGCTCGTGGCTGCGTTCTTCATCATCGCCGCCAACCTCGTCGTCGACGTTATCTACGCTGCTCTCGACCCACGCGTAACGTACTCTTGACCCTGTCTCGTCGGCACTAGCTGGGGGCTGAAGACCAACTATGGCAAGCGAAGTCCTGCTCGAGGTCAAAGACCTGCACGTGCACTTCCCCACCCCCGACGGCGTCGTCAAGGCGGTGGACGGCCTGTCGTTCCAGGTTCGCCGCGGCGAGACGTTCGGCATAGTCGGGGAGTCCGGTTCGGGTAAGAGCGTCACTTGCCTGACGGCTCTCGGACTCACGAACCTCAAGACCGCAAATGTCTCGGGCGAGATCTTGTTCAAGGGTCGCGACCTGCTGAAGCTGGGCAAGGAGGAGCTTCGCAAGGTGCGGGGCAAGGAACTGTCGATGATCTTCCAGGATCCCTTCGCCTGTCTTCACCCCTTCTACCGAGTCGGGGATCAGATAGTGGAGGCGATTCGCTGCCACGAGAGCGTTTCCAGGCAGGCAGCGCGCGGTCGTGCCATCGAGGTACTGGGCGCCGTTGGGATCCCCAACCCGCCGGATCGTTTCAAGGACTATCCCCACCAGTACTCGGGCGGTATGCGGCAGCGCGCGATGATCGCCATGTCGCTGGTTCACAATCCCGATCTGCTGATCGCCGACGAACCTACGACCGCACTCGACGTCACCGTCCAGGCACAGATCCTCGAGCTCATCGACAGGGTGAAGAACGATTTCGACATCGGGGTCATTCTCATCACCCACGACCTCGGCGTCATTGCGGACGTGGCACAGAACATCATGGTGATGTATGCGGGCCGCGCGATGGAGCGCGGCGCCAAGGGCGACATCTTCGCTCTGCCCCTGCACCCGTACACCTGGGGCCTTCTCGACTCCATCCCGCACATCGACATGAAGGGGTCGCGCCTGGTGCCGATCGAGGGTGCTCCGCCATCTCTCATCAACGTGCCCAACGGTTGTCCGTTCCACCCTCGCTGTCCCCACCGCTTCGATCCCTGCGACAAGGACAGACCCGCTTTCGAGGATCGTGGCGGCGGCCACCCAAACGCATGTCACCTGAGCGCCGAGGACAAGAAGCGAATCTGGGCCGAGCGTCAGTCGCGGCGTACCAAGGCGGCGGTGTAGTCGTGAGCCAGACGGAGAAAGCGACAGAGAGAGCGACACTGGTCACCTCCGACAAGGCCAAGGGAGACCCGCTCCTGTCGGTGCGCCACCTCACCAAGTATTTTCCGATAACCAAGGGAATCATTCTGCAGAGGGAAGTTGCGCGGGTGCACGCGGTGGACGACGTCAGCTTCGATATCTATCCGGGCGAGACCCTCGGCCTGGTGGGGGAGTCGGGCTGCGGGAAGTCGACTACCGCGCGTCTCGTTCTCAGGCTGCTCGAGCTGACCAAGGGCAGCATCACCTTCGAGGGCGAGAACATCGCAAAGCTGAAGCGCGGCGCCCTGCGCGAGAAGCGGCGCGACATGCAGATGATCTTCCAGGACCCCTATGCCTCGCTGAACCCGAGAAAGACCGTAGGCCAAACCATCGGCGCGCCGTACAGCATCCACAAGACCGAAGGCGAGACCAAGCGCAAGGTGCAGGACCTCATGGACCGAGTCGGTCTCAACCCCGAGCACTACAACCGCTATGGGCACGAGTTCTCCGGCGGACAGCGTCAGCGTATCGGCGTGGCGCGTGCTCTTGCGCTGAGGCCCAAGCTCATCGTCTGCGACGAGCCCGTATCGGCGCTTGACGTTTCCATACAGGCTCAGATCCTGAACCTGCTCGAGGATCTGCAGGACGAGTTCAAGCTCACCTACCTGTTCATCTCGCACGACCTCGGCGTGGTACGGCACATCTCGGATCGCATCGCGGTCATGTACCTCGGACACCTCGTAGAGATCGGGGAGTCAGACGAGGTCTATGCACGGCCGCAGCACCCCTACACCGCGGCGCTGCTGTCGGCGGTGCCCAAGGGCCATGGGGACACGAGCGTCACCGACCGCATCACGCTCGAGGGCGATGTGCCCTCTCCGATTAACCCCCCCGCGGGGTGTCCCTTCCACCCGCGCTGTCCCAAGGCGCGCCAGGTCGCCGGGGGGAACAACGTTCCGGAGAACTGTCGTACCGAGTTCCCCCCCTTGGGCGAGACGGAGAGCAACCACGTCGCGGCGTGCTGGTATCCGCTCGAGGAGGGCGAGAAGCTCACCAGAATGGCCCACGAGTAAGCGCCTTCCGGGGTGACGTTTTCGATCGCAGCGCGCGCCGTGCGCGGTGATGTTCCCGAATGGGGGGTGGCCGTGGCCTCCAAGTTCTTGGCCGTGGGCGCGGCTGTTCCCTGGTGCAAGGTGGGTGCCGGGGCGGTCGCCACCCAGGCGCTTGCGAACCTGGCTTACGGGCCCGACGGACTAGATCTGCTTGCCGCCGGTAACGGCGCGGAGTCGGTAATCGCAGCGCTCACGACCCCGGACCCCGATAGCGCTCAACGGCAGCTCGGCATCGTCGATGCGAAGGGGAACGCCGCCACTTACACGGGAAGCGAATGCTTGCACTGGGCGGGAGGACGAACCGGCCAGGGTTACTGCTGCCAGGGCAACATCCTGGCCGGGCCACAGGTAATCGGCGGGATGGCCGCTGCCTTCGAGGAGACCGGTGGCGAGCTCGCGTCGAGGCTGCTTGCCGCCGTGGAGGCGGGCGACGCCGCCGGGGGGGACAGACGGGGCCGGCAGTCGGCCGCGCTGATCGTTGCCCGCGACAAGGGAGGCTACGGCGGGGGCAGTGACATCGCAGTCGACTTGCGGATCGACGATCATGCCGCTCCCGTTCAGGAGCTGCAGCGTCTCTACGAGCTGCACAAGCTCTATTTTCCCAGCCCCGAAGAACTCGAGTTCATCGACGTCGACGTCGAGCTCGCCGCCGAGCTGCGCGCTCTGCTGTCGGGGCTCGGCTATGCACCCGGTGCCTCGTCGGGCCCCTACGATCACTCCCTGCGCGCCGCGCTGTACGCGTACGCGGGCACAGAGAACCTCGAAGAGCGTTGGTCGGCCGACGCCCGGATCGAGCGAGCGATCCTCGAGCACCTGCGAGGCAGGGCCGCGCGCTGAACCCGGCCCGCCCCCCGGCGTGCGCCGAGGAGTCAATCGGGCCCCCGGCGCGCGTTGCAGGCGGTTACGGCGCGTTCGTAGACCTCTTTGAGCGGCAATCCCGTCAGCGCCGCCACTTTGCGCGCGTCTTCGTATTCGGGCGCCATCGTGACTACCTCTCCGGCACGCAAGCCAAGCTTGACCCGCACCGTGTGGCCCTGCACCTCGGCCTCGGCGATCGAGCGCTGCAGGACGTCCTTGTCGGCTGCGACTATGCGAATCCCGAACGTCGTCGTCTCGCGGTAGAGCACGTCCAGCAGGGTTGGTCTGAGGACGGGGTCGGCAAGCACCGACAAGGTAAAGGCCGGCCTGCCTTTCTTCATGACGATGGGGGTCACCCACGCGTCCTGGGCCCCGGCCACGAGCAGGGAGTCGATGACGTGCGGCACGAGCTCGGGGCTGAGGTCGTCGATGTTGGTGGCAAGGACCTCTACTGCTCTCTCCGCGGGCGCGTCGCGCTTGCCCCCGGACTCGTCGGGAGTCCCGAGCAGGACCCGCACGACGTTGGCTACGGTGACGTCGCGCGCCCCGGCGCCGTAACCGCTCGCCACCGGAGTCATGGGCGGTGGCTCGCCGAAAGAGCTCGCCCACACCTTGACGAGGGCTGCTCCGGTGGGAGTCACGAGCTCGTGCGATCCCCGCCAGATCAGCGGCACGCCGGTGAGGATCTCTGACACCGCCGGGGATGGCAGTGGCATGAGCCCGTGGGCGGTATCGACGGTGCCGGTGCCGCTGGCGATCGGCGAGCACGTGACCGATTCTGGCGCGAGGTAATCGAGGGCGGCGCAGCAGCCGACGATATCGACGATGGCGTCGAGGCCTCCGAGCTCGTGGAAGTGCACATCGGCAAGCCCGACGCCGTGAACCCTCGCCTCGGCCTTGCCGAGGACCTCGAACACCGCGAGCGCCTGGGTGCGCACCGGTGCGTCAAGGGGCGAGGCGCGCAGCATGGAGACGATGTCGGCGTAGGTGCGCGCACCGGAGTCCGAGGCGATCGCCACCTCGGCGCGCCGCGCCCGGATGCCCGCGCGGCTCGTTTCCGTGACGGTCAGCTCCCAGCCCGAGAGCCCCAGCGCATCAAGGGAGGTGCGCACCTGCGACTCGGGCACTCCGGCGTCGAGCAGGGCCCCGAGGAGCATGTCACCGGAGATTCCCGAGAAGCAGTCGAGGTAGACGAGTGTCATGCGCTGCCCGGCCGGCGCGGCGGAGCGGCCGCCGCGCTATCCTCCGCCGCCGCGGCCCCATGCCGGCGGCGCAAGAGTCGCAAGGCGAAGGACGCGGCGGGAAAACCGCCGTCTATGTTTGTCACCGCGATGCCCGCAGCGCACGAGTTGAGCATGGCCAGCAGCGCGGCGAGCCCCTCGAAGGAGGCCCCATACCCGACGCTGGTCGGCACGGCGATGACCGGGGCCGGCGAGATGCCGCCCACGAGGCTCGCCAGCGCCCCTTCCATCCCGGCAACGACGATGACTATGTCGGCCTCGTGCAGGACCCCTTGCGCGTCGAGAAGCCGGTGCAGTCCCGCCACCCCCACATCGGTGAGGCGCGTGACGCTCGCGCCGAGCGCCTCGGCCGTGTACGCGGCCTCGTCCGCAATCGGGAGGTCCGAGGTGCCGGCGCACAGAACGGCGACGCGCCCAACCCCGCGGCTGCCCGAGGCGGGAGCATCGGAGCGCAGGACTACGAGCCGAGCGGCCTCGTGGAGCCTTGCCTCCGGGTGAGCGGCGAGCAGCGCCGCGGCCCCTTCGGGGGTCACCCGGGTGGCCAGGACCGGTCCGGTGGTCGTGGCGAGCAGGCGCGCGGCGATTGCGACGAGATGCTCGGGCGACTTGCTTTGGCCGAAGATGGCTTCTCCGAATCCCTGGCGCAGCTCCCGGTGCGTGTCGAGCCGGGCAAAGCCGAGGTCTTGCACCGGCAGGTCGCTGAGTCGCGCCAGACCCTCGTCGACGGTTGTGGCACCGGAGCGAATTGCTTCGAGTAGCGCTCTAACCTCTTGAGGCCGCATGGTGTCAGTGTAAGATTTCGTTCCGTGCCCCATTTGACCCTCGACCAAGTGACCATTGGCCTGGCCGCAGCCGCCGGCGTCGCGCTGGTTTCCCTTGTCATCACAATCGTGCTGATGCTGCGCTTGCGCAGGCTCCGGCGTCACTACGCGGTGCTGAGGGGGAAGGCCAAGGACCAGGATCTCATCGGCCTGGTAAGCGACTGGTCCGGGCAGCTCGCGGCGATGAACCACAGAGTCGACGGCGTCGTCGCGAGCCAGCAGGAGATCGAGACGATCAGCAAGTTCGCGCTGCAAAAATTCGCGATGGTCCGCTACGACGCCTTCGAGGACATGGGAGGACGGCTGTCGTTCTCTGCGGCGTTGCTCGACGCCTTCGGCGACGGGATGATCATCAGCTCGATCAACGGGCGAACGGAGACCCGCACCTATGCCAAGTCCATCAAGGCGCTGTCCTCGGACCACAACTTGTCAGACGAGGAGCAGCGCGCTGTGGCCGAGGCCATGTCGGGGACGGGACGCGGAGAGAGCCAGACCGTCGCTCGCTGACGAGCCCCCGGCATGATCGATCTCAGACTGTTGCGTGAGGATCTCGACGCCGTGCGAGCGGCATACGCACGCAGGGGCGGAGTGCCGGGGCTCGAAGAGGTCGTGGAGCTCGACAAGCGTCATCGTGAGCTGCTCGCAGTGGTGGAGAGCAAGAGAGCCGAGCACAACAAGGCAAACAAGGCGATTGCGCGGGCGCGCGCCGAGGACCGGCACGCGGCAATCGCAGGGGCCAAGGTGCTGGCCGAGGAGGTCAGCGTGCTGGGAGCGCGGCTCGAGGAGGCGCAGAGCGCGCTCGAGCGAGCCGCCGCGTGGCTGCCCAACCTGCCGCACCACAGCGTTCCCGACGGTCTTACCGAAGACGACAACGTGGTCGAACGGGAAGTGGGTGATAAGCCCCGCTTCTCCTTCGAGCCACTCGACCACGTCGCCCTCGGCGAACGCCTTGGAATCTTCGATGCGGACCGCGCCGTCAAGACCTCGGGGAGCCGGTTCGTCTACTTGACCGGGCCGGGGGTCATTCTCGAGCTCGCGCTGGTGCGCTTGGCTATCGACTTTCTCTTAGAACGCGGCCTGACGCCCGTCGTGACGCCGGTCCTCGTGCGCGAGCGGGCAATGTACGGCACAGGTTTCCTTCCAACCGACGAGCACGAGCTCTACCGCCTCGAGCGCGACGATCTCTACCTCACCGGGACCTCGGAGGTCGCGCTCGCCTCGATGCACGCGGATGAGACATTGCCCGCCGAGACGCTCCCCCTTCGTTATTGTGGGCTGTCGCCGAACTTCAGACGCGAGGCCGGCTCTTACGGCAAGGACACCAAGGGACTAATCAGGCTTCATCAATTCGACAAGGTGGAGCAGTTTTCGTTCGCGGACCCCGAGGACTCCTGGGACGAGTTCGCGACCATACGCGCCAACCAGGAAAAGATCCTGCAAGCACTCGAGATCCCCTATCACGTGCTCGTGATGTGCACGGGCGACCTTGGCGCCCAGGCGGCCAAGAAGGTAGATCACGAAGCCTGGCTTCCCGGGGCGGACCGCTACCTCGAGCTGACGTCCGCCACCAACGCAACGGACTACCAGGCGCGCCGCCTGCACGTAAGGATGCGCGGGGACTCAGGCTCGCGCCTCGTGCACACGCTCAACGGCACGGCTTGCGCGGTCGGCCGCACGATCGCTGCGGTGCTCGAGAACCACCAGCAGGAAGACGGAAGTGTCCGCATCCCTCAAGCGCTGCGCAGATACACGGGCTTCGAGGAGATTCGGCCAGTTTCTTGATCTCTCTGCCGGTCTTTCTGTTGCTACTGGAGTGGCGGCGGGAAAGGTGCGGACAAGGTCAAGGGTACGCTCGCGTGGTCGGGTCGCACGGGCGGCTCATGGCCTCCAAGGGGTGACGGGTGAGTCGGGACATCGAGCTGTTGGTCATCGGTTCGGGACCAGCGGGGCAGAAAGCAGCGATCGCCGCAGCCAAGCTCGGCCGCAAGGCCGCCATTGTCGAGCGCGCCCGCGATGTCGGCGGAGTGTGCGTGCATACCGGAACCATCCCTTCCAAGACACTGCGCGAGGCGATCATCTATCTCACGGGGATCAATCAGCGCTCGCTCTACGGACAGAGCTACAGGCTCAAAGAGGAAGTCACGATCGACGACCTCATGGCGCGTGCCCAGCAGGTCGTCGGGGCCGAGGTCGATGTCGTGCGCGATCAGCTGCGCCGCAATCACGTCAGGCTCCTGCGTGGCACGGCCCGCTTCATCGATTCGTACACGGTGGCGGTCCTGGGGCGTGATTCCGAGGAGGGGGAGGAGACGCAGGTCCAGGCCGACAACATCGTCATCGCAGTGGGGACCGAACCACTTCACCCCGCCAGCGTGGCGTTCGACGGCAGGACAGTTCTCGACTCGGATTCGATACTGGAGATCTCGCGCATCCCCGGATCACTGGTGGTGGTCGGCGCGGGGGTAATCGGGATCGAGTACGCGTCCATGTTCGCCGCGCTCGGCACGAAGGTGACTGTGGTCGAGCGCAAGAGACGGCTCCTCGATTTTTGCGACTCGCAGATCGTCGAGGCGCTTCAGTACCATCTGCGCGACCTTGGTGTCAGCTTCCGCTTCGGTGAGGACGTGACTGCCGTGGAATCCCTCGAGGGAGGGGCCGTCACTCATCTAAAGAGCGGAAAGAGGGTGGCCAGCGACGCGGTGATGTACTCGGCGGGACGGGTCGGCGCGACCGCCCGCCTTGATCTGGAGGCGGCGGGCTTGAGCGCGGGCGACCGAGGCGGCATCGAAGTCGACGACAGGTTCTGCACTTCTGTGGATCACATCTATGCGGCCGGTGATGTCATCGGATTCCCGAACCTTGCAGCCACCTCGGCCGAGCAGGGCCGCCTCGCCGCGATCCACGCCCTCGGCGCGCAGGCGCGCGATATGAGCGAGTTGCTCCCGGTCGGCATCTACACGATTCCCGAGATCAGCTTCGTCGGCCGCAACGAAGAGGAGCTTACCGACGCGGGCGTCCCCTACGAGGTGGGCGTGTCGCGTTACCGTGAGCTGGCCCGGGGCCAGATCCTCGGCGACGCCTACGGGATCTTGAAGCTGCTCGCCTCACCCGAGGACGGCCGTCTTCTCGGCGTCCACGTCTTCGGCACCGGAGCCACCGAGCTGGTGCATGTCGGGCAGGTGCTCATGGCGGCCGGAGGGCGCATCGAGGATCTCGTGGCGGCGGTGTTCAACTATCCAACCCTGGCCGAGTCCTACAAGGTGGCCGCGCTCGACGCCATGAACAAGATCGAGGAAATGTCGCGCCTCGTCGGTTGATCACGCCTTGGTCCACAGCGCCCCCGAGCTGTAGTACTTGAGTCCGAGTCCGAACACAGCGCGCCCGAGCGCTGCGAACAGCAGGGCCGACCCCGCCACCGCGAAAGCCGAGCCGAGACTGAAGTCGTGGACCAGGCGCGTCGGCAGCCCGGTGATGAACGCGGCCGGCAGGGCGGTGAACATGATCAGCTTGGTGAGGCCTCCGAATACGTTGAGCGGATAAGTGGACAGAATGAGCGTGGCCTGGAAGCCGAGGTCTGCGTGCTCGCCGCGGCCCCCGAACAACATCGTCAGCGAACCCAGCGCGACGAGGAATCCCATCAGCACGGCGGCGCCGCATAGTGAGCCGAGTACGAAGAGCACAGTGCGCTCGGGGGTGGGTTCGCCCGCGACGAGGTAGAGGATGGGCCCGAACGCGAGGTCGCCGAGCAGAGCGGTATCGACGCGCCTCGCTATCACGTAAGCAAGGGGATCGACGGGCAGGGCGAGAACGGAGTCCAGCTCTCCGTCGGCCGCCATCTGCCCGATTTTGCGAACGTTGGCGAATAGGCCCAGGGACAGCCCGGTCACCGTCGCGAGGATTGCGAGCAGCAGAAGAACCTGATGTACGTCATAACCGCGCACGGTGCCGACCTTGCCGAAGAAGAGGATCCAGAAGGCCACGAAGGCGAGATCGTTGGCCACCATTATCGATACCTGGAACCAGAACGACCGGCGGTTGGCCCACGCCTCGAGGAAGGCGGTCCGAAACGTCGCGACGAGGACGCTCACCGCTAGCCGCCGACCGCTTGCATGCGTCGCTCGCCCGCTCGAAAGACCCCAAATGAGGCTGCAAGCAGAACGCCAAGCCATGCGACTTGCACGGCCGGCAGCCACAGCTCGATGTGTCCGCCTGCAAGCCGCGCCGGAGCGTACGCCGCGGTCATGAACGGCATAAACAGGGCCGCGTGCGTTAGCCAGCCCGGGTAGAACTCGAGCGGTAGGAGCATCCCCCCGAGAAGGAAGACGAGCTTTTGGTACAGGAACCACGTCGACTTCGCGTCGTCCAGCCAGAAAGCCGCGCCCGCGAGAGCGTGCTGCAGGGCGAGGTTGCAGGCGACGCCGAGCACCGCGGCTGGCAGGGCGAGCAGGAGCCCGACAAGACTGGGGGGCGGCCCGGCGACTATCAAAATGAAAACGGCGCCGGTCACCAGCGCAAAGCCCAGGCGCACAAGTGATTCCCCGAGCCCTATGGCGAGGCGCAGCCCCACGACCGAAGCCGGGCGCAGCATCTCGACGGAGATGCTGCCGTCGCCGATGTCGAAGCCGATGTCCTCGATGAGCCGGGGCGCGATGGCGATGACGGCACCCTCGGCCGCAGCCAGATACCAGATGATCGAGTGGAAGTCATAGCCCGCGATCGTCGCCCTCTGCGAGTCGAAGACCGCGTGCCACAACGAGGCAAGGACCACGAGCACGACGAGGTAGAAGCCGACGCGCACGACGAGGTCGCTCGGCTCTCGCAGCGCGCTGCGTGCGCCGCTCACGAACGCGGCGGTGTAGGGGCGGGCACTTCGCTGCAGGGCCGTCATGTGCGCGGTGTCTCGTAGATCTTGCCGATGATCTCCTCGAGTGGAGGATCGACGACGGAGATGTCGGCGACGGGATAATGATCGAGGAGCTCGTCGAGCACGCTGCGGATCGAGTGGTTCTCGGTGTCAACCACGAGCTTATAGCCGAGATCGGCGGCCTTCAGAACACGCACGCCGTCTAGTGTGATGTCGCCGGGTGGATGCTCGAAGCGGACCTCCAGCAGCTTTGTCTGCAGGAGCGAACGGCGCATGAGCGATACCTTGTCGTCGTAGATGATGCGGCCGTGGTTGATGACGATCACGCGCCGGGCCACGTGCTCGATGTCGGCGACGTCGTGCGAAGTCAGGAACACCGTAGTGCCGTGCTCGTCGTTGAGGCGCACGATCATCTCGCGAAAGCGCTGTTTGGCGACCAGATCAAGCCCGATTGTGGGCTCGTCGAGGAACAAAACCCTGGGGGAGTGCAGCATGCTGGCGGCGAGCTCGCAGCGCATGCGCTGGCCGAGTGACAGGTTGCGGACCGGTGTGTCGAAGAGGTCACCGGCATCGAGCATGTCGGCCAGCTCGGCGATGCGCCGGGCCGCGGTCCGCTCGTCGAGGTGGTAGATGGCTGCCAGCAGCGTGAAGGTCCGCCGGGGGGTGAGCTGGAACCACAGCTGCGAGCGCTGCCCGAAGAGCGTGCCGATGTGCTTGACGAGCTTGCGGCGCTCGGTCCAGGGCCGGTAGCCGAGGACGCTCGCGTCTCCGCCGCTCGGGTGCAGGATCCCGGTAAGGATCTTGATGGAGGTCGACTTGCCGGCGCCATTGGGCCCGATGTAGGCGAGGCGCTCGCCCTGCTCGACCGAGAAGGAGATGCCGCGCACAGCCTCGACGGGCGTGCGCCCACGCACAGGGAAGCTCTTCGTGAGTCCCACTGCTTCGATTGTGGTCATCCATCACCTTAGCCGTCCGCCCGGTGGCTCCGGTACCCTGGGCCCTGGAGGGCTACGCTAACTGGCAAGCGGACGGTCTTGAAAACCGTTGTCCGCAAGGACTTGTGGGTTCGAGTCCCACGCCCTCCGCCATAGCTGACCTGCAGGTATGGGTTTTTGTCGCACCGTCACTGCTAGCGGTGGATCTGCTGACATTCTTCATGCCCCCGCCAGACGATGATGTCGTGAACCCGTGCTGTCATCGCAACGAGCATCTCACCGACGTGAGGAGGAACGATCGTGCCGAAACTGATCTATTCGATGAGTGTGTCGCTGGACGGCTTCATCACCGGACCCGACGGCAACTTCGACTGGACGGCTCCAGACGAGGAGCTGCACCGCTTCCACAACGAGCGGGTCCGCGCGCTCGGCGGCCATGTCCTCGGCCGGCGGCTGTACGAGACGATGAAGTACTGGGAGACGGCGCAAGAGGACCCCGCAGCAACCGATTACGCGCTCGAGTTCGCAGAGATCTGGAAGGCGTTGCCCAAGGTCGTGTTCTCCGACACACTCGACGAGGTGGTGGGCAATACGCGCCTGGCCCAGGGAGGCATCGCCGAAGAGGTTGCCGAGCTGCAGGAACGATCCGGGAAGGACGTGGCGATCGGCGGAGCCGACCTGGCGGCTGAGGCGATCAAACTCGGGCTGGTCGACGACTACCGGCTGTTCGTATACGCCGTGGTCGTCGGCGGAGGGAAGCCATTCTTTCCGTTGGTCGATCAAAGTGTCCACCTGAATCTCGTGGAGACGCGGACCTTCGCCTCGCGCGTCGTTTACCTGTGCTACGAAGGCGCCTGAACGCGACCCCGGACGGTCCTTCGGCTGCGTCCTCGGGCGAGGAAAACAGAGAGCGTAACTCTCCACGGCTTTGAAGAAGCCTCCGGCTGTGCCGGAGGCTTTCTCGCGTTATGAGGCGCGCTTGAAAGTCGCCTCTCGCGTGAGTTGAGGGTGAACCTACGCCGCTATTAAAAGCATAACGCGAGGTGGGGGGCTTGCCGCAAGCGATCTAAACGTGCTGCTATGACCCGTTGCTCGGCCGATCATGGCCAGAATCTATGAAGCCAGAGGGGGCGGTGGTGACCGAACATGCAGTGGTGATCGCAGGAGGCGGCCCGACCGGTCTCATGTTGGCGGGCGAGTTGGCGTTGGAGAAGATCGACGTTGCGATCGTCGAACGACGCGCAACCCAGGAACTACCCGGATCGCGAGCCGGGGGTCTTCACTCGCGCACCATAGAGATTCTCGATCAGCGAGGGATCGCGGATCGGTTCCTGTCCGAAGGACAGGTCGCTCAGGTCCAGGGTTTCGCCTTCATTGGCTTGGACATCAGCGACTTTCCCACTAGGCACAACTACGGGCTGGGCCTGTGGCAAAACCATCGAACGCATCCTGGCCGGCTGGATCGACGAGCTCGCCGTGACGATCTATCGCGGACGTGAAGTGACGGGGTTCGCGCAGGACGATAACGGCGTGAACGTCAAGCTGTCCGATGGCAGCTCGCTGCAGGCGAGATAC
Source organism: Actinomycetota bacterium (assembly GCA_038254435.1). Taxonomy (GTDB): domain Bacteria; phylum Actinomycetota; class CADDZG01; order CADDZG01; family WHSQ01; genus JBBSGD01. Next base: position 67,700 of record JBBSGD010000003.1, on the reverse strand, counting down.
CTCGTTGGGTGTGACGGAGGGCGCAGTCTCGTCCGCAAGATTGCCGGCATCGAGTTCCCCGGATGGGATCCGACGATCAGCGCCCTGGTCGCCCAGGTCGAGGTGGCCGAGGAGCCCCCACGGGGCATCCATCAGGACGACCTCGGCACGCATTCCTTCGGCAGGGTGGAGTACGAGATACGTGACGGCGAGATCGTCTACAAAGACGAGGGGCCCGTGGGCGTCATGGTGACCGAGCGGCAGGTCGGATCCATCAGCCAACCGACCCTGCGGGATCTCAGCGAGGCGCTCATCGCCGTCTACGGGACCGATTACGGGATCCACGGTCCCACATGGATCTCCAGGTTCACCGACATGACACGGCAGGCCGCGTCCTACAGGAAAGGGAGGGTGTTGTTGGCCGGCGACGCCGCGCACGTGCATTTCCCCGCAGGGGGCCAGGGCCTCAACATCGGTGTTCAGGATGCGGTGAACCTGGGATGGAAGCTGGGTCAGGTGGTCAACGGAACCTCGCCCGAAAGTCTCCTGGACACGTACCACGCTGAGCGTCACCCGGTCGCTGCCCGAGTGTTGCGCAACACCATGGCGCAAACCGCGCTCATGCGCCCCGCCGACGCGCGTCTGGAGGCCTTGCGCGAGACCATATCCGAGCTCCTGGGTATGGAAGAGCCTCGCAAGCGCTTCGCCGGGATGATGTCCGGTCTGGACGTCCGTTACGACCTCGGCGACGGGCACCCGCTGCTTGGGCGGCGCATGCCCGACCTCGACGTAAACACTGCGGACGGTCCCACGCGCGTGTTCACCCTGCTGAACGACGCGCGGCCCGTTCTCCTCAACCTAGGTGAGCCTGGTGGTCTCGACATCACTCCATGGGCGGATCGGGTTCAGTTGGTCGATGCCGAATATGTCGGCGAGTGGGAGCTTCCGGTAGTCGGCAAGGTGACTGGCCCTGCTGCCGTTTTGGTCCGGCCCGACGGATACGTCGCCTGGGCAGGAGACCTCACAGACCCCGGGCTGCCTCAAGCACTCTCAACATGGTTCGGAGCGGCCCCTGCGGCGGCCGCCGGGTAACCCCTCCCCTCGTCAACCCGGCAAGCTCGGAGCCCGCGTTGACATTCTCTTGACGTTCTTCTTACGGGAGAAGCCGGGTTGACTCGGAATAGATCAGGCGCTCGAGCTCGGTCGGAAAATGAGGTCAGGCGCGATTGGCTGGAGCCAGGATCAAGCATCGCCATCCGTCGCCTTGAAAGCCGTTGCCCGAAAGGGCTTGTGGGTTCGAGTCCCACGCCCTCCGCTATGTCATGTCGCGGGGCATCGTGGACAGATGTTCGGAGCATAGTGGACACTCACCGGAGTCCTCGAGGCTGGTAGTCGCGACTCGGATCCAGCACCAGCTCCTGCAATAGATCGCTTGTTCGTCGAGGACGCGGATCTGTCGACCGGCCACGAGCAATATCACCCGGGTTCCGTTGAGGGCCCGGCCCATCCCGAAGTGATGCAGCTTGCTCCTGTAAGCGGATCGTGACCGTGCCGTGCTGGTCGATCTTGTCGTGACGGACACGCAGCTCGTTGGGGTAGATGTGAGCGATCTTGCGCGGCGCCGCCTTGGCGCGTGACTTAAACGCGAAACGGGCGTCTGCCGTCCTGCGGCGCGATGCGGGCGAACATCGTTGTAGTTGCGACGAAGCGATCGACCTGGGTCTGCAGCTCAGCGATCGAGGTCAAACGAGTTCTGAGTTGGTCGTTGCCCGCGTTGACACTCTCGTCCAAAATGTGTACCGTTAAGAGGTCCAATAGCGCCACATCATTCAGGAGACCTTATGGAAGTCGGGGTCAGAGAGCTGCGCGACAACCTCAGCAAGTGGATCTCCAAGGCCCGAAGGGGCCAGGACATTGTGATCACGGCCCGCGGAAAGCCTGTGGCACGGCTGACGAGGTACGGCGAGAGCCCTGCCCTTCAACGGTTGATCGAGGAAGGGCGCGTGCAGCTGCCGAGTCGAAGAAAGACGAAGATCGACCGGAGGGACCTGATCAAGCCACGTGGCAGCGTGTCCAAGCTGGTCAAAGACCAGCGGCGGTGAATCTGTATTTCGAAACCTCGGCACTAGTCAAGCTGTTTCTTGATGAACCAGAGGCAGACGCCGCGCGCGATCTCTGGGATGAGGCGGACCTTGTGACGGTTGGAAGGATCGCCTACCCCCAAGCTCGAGCTGCTCTCGCCTCGGCTCAGCGAGCGGGACGGATCACGGCGCCAGACTTGGATGATGTAAGGAGCCGCCTGAACCGGTTGTGGGCTCAAGTGCAGGTTGTTGAGTTCGATAAACCTCTCGCGTTCCTGGCCGGAGACCTAGCAGAAGGTCATGCCCTCAGGGGGTTCGACGCGGTGCATCTGGCAACTGCCCTTGCTTTGGAGGACGAGAGCTTGATCGTGGCCACGTGGGATGCGGATCTTCATACGGCAGCTTTGGATGCGGGGCTTCGGGTCGCTCCGGCTATCTGAAAAGGTCGCCGGGAGCTTCCGCGCAATCCCCACGTTGCACATGCGCACCCGGATGTCGATCCGTTGCGCTGGGACCCTTGTGCGGGAAAGAACCTTCGACGGCTTGATCAGCGCCGCGATGAGTTTCGGGTATTCCTCCAGTCTTAAGAGACCGGAGAGACCACTCTTGACCCCTCGGTAATCTAGGCGCCTGTCTTGGCCGACCCCCAGCAGGAAAATGCACCTTCGGCCAGTCCTCACGCACTCCTCTCGCGTCGCCCGTGTCACACTGCGATTTCACAAAGCCAAGGAGTGCGCATGTGCGCTGGCAAGATGCACGCCGACGAGGTCGATATCGACGCGTCCCTGGTTGCCCGGCTCCTGGCCGCACAGTTTCCGGAATGTGCCGACCTCCTGCTCACCTCGGTGCAGTCAGCCGGGACCGACAACGCCATGTTCCGACTCGGCGAGGACATGGCCGTTCGTCTCCCTCGCATCCCTAGTGCGGTCGATGACGTGCACAAGGAGCAGCAGTTCCTACCGGTACTGGCCCCGCACCTGCCTCTTGACATCCCTCACCCGCTGGCGAAAGGGGCGCCTGGTGAGGGCTATCCCTGGCACTGGTCTATTTACCGGTGGCTGGAGGGCGAGACCGCGACCATCGATCGCATTGGAGATCCGTACCAGCTGGCGGTCGACCTGGCGCAGTTTGTGACCGCGCTGCACGAGATTGACACGGAGGGTCTGCTCCCCGTTGGTCCGCTTGGTTCCTACCGTGGCGGGCCACTGACAACCCGGGACGGTGCAACGCGCGCTGCGATCGCCGAGCTGGACGGCATGGTCGATGTTGGCTTGGTCACCGAGGCATGGGAAGCGGCTCTTCAGGTTCCGGTAACACTAGGCCCCCCTGTCTGGATCCACGGCGATCTGCAGTCCGGGAATCTGCTGTCCGTGAAGGGTCAGCTCAGCGCTGTGATCGACTTTGGCTGTCTGGCCGTGGGTGACCCGGCCGTCGACCTCATCGCCGCCTGGAATCTCCTCTCCGCCGAGACCCGGGACGCATTCCGCGCCGCGCTACCGGTCGACGACGCGACCTGGGCGCGTGGTCGCGGCTGGGCACTGTCCCTCGGGCTGATCGCCCTCCCTTACTACCAGAACACCAACCCTGTACTCGCCGGCATCGCCCGGTATGCAATCGATGCAGCCCTCGCCGACCACGACCAGAGCTGACTGACATCAGGGGTGGGGAGAGACCCTGACAGACCGCGCTAATGGTCTGGTTGGGCAATTGCGGGCCTTGAACTCTTGAGAGAGACGACGGGCCGCCGCGGCAACCGAGTCTTTCCTACGAGCCATACATGTCACTCTTCCGCGAGGATTAGAGCTGTCCCATGATCCCGGTCATAGAGGCTTGGCAATCCTCACTTTCAGCGGCTTGGTCGAAGTTTGCAAGCACATCAGGGCTGGGTGTTTGTCGGCACGAGCAACGTCACGTAGGCAACTGATTGAGCGCGCGTAGGACCCATCACGCGGCCATCACAGCCGTCTCGTCTTCACCGTCACCTGACGTCCCATGAAGCGACCCAGATTCCTCGCCGCAGTCTCCAGTTCCCGCGTGTCACCCGGTGTCAGGTCTTCGTACACCAGGACCTCGACCCTGACCGAGTCCTTCTCGATCCGGCGTCTCCAGTGCCCCGAGACGCCGCCATTCAGAAGGACAATGCCGTTCGGAAGGCTGCGGTCTCTCCATGCGGCGCGCGCAGCAGCTTCGTGCGGATCACCGAAGTAGCGGGACTCGGTGTATCCGACGGCAAGCTCGTCGTATGCCTGTAGGAGGTGCACGCCTCGCCCACTCGGCGGACGGCCCATCTCCGAGGCCATCGACCAGAACGTAATGTCGTCGATTGTCTCCCTCTGCACCTCGGAATCCAGCATGCCCAGCGCCTTTTTGATATCGGCGACAGTCAGGCTCGACCACCAGCGCAGGTCCCGTACCGTTGCGGGCCCGTGGCTCGTGAGGTAGCGGCACGTGAGCTCGACCAGCGCCTCGTCGCGGTCGAAGCGATTATCGTTGGGAACGAGTTCGTCGAGGAGCACGTACGTCTGCTGCTTGCTGACCAGCCCGCCGCTACAGATCGCTGCCTCGAGCTCGCAATGCATGAGGATGTGCGCGAGGCGCTGGCCCGACCTGTCGATTCTTGCGTCGTCGAGGAGGTCGGCGATCGCGCCCCTCGTCAGGTGGTTTCCGCCTCCGAGCGCCGAGACGATTACCGCCTCGCACCGAGCGAGCGTCTCCTCGTCGAGCCCGAGTTCGCGATAGCGCGAGCGGTTGTGCTGGTGGACGCGCGGACCGGTGAGAGCGAGCAACCAGCGGACGTCATCGCGCGCGACGAAGTGCCAGGTCGGTCTCAGCACGTGTGTGCGCACGATCGAACCCCCCGCCAGTGCCCGATTGAGGTCTTCGTCGACGAGATTCGTGGCGCGTTGCCCGATCGACCATTTTGCCGGCCCGTAGTCCTGCGCTTGCATCGCGCCGTGCCAGCGAACAGCCTCATCTGGGGCATCGAACGATTTTCCGGTCAGCCGCGAGTTGCGCATCCGTCGCCGCGAGATCTCAAGGCCTTTCATCGCAGGCGTCAGCCTAGGTGAAGAGACGTGGTCGACCTGGCGGACGCGGCCCTGCGTCGCATACACGCTACAATTGTCGCATGAGTGAGGTCGCGTCCCGAGAGTTGCGCAATAACACCAGGTCCTTGCTTGAGCGCGTGGCAGCCGGCGAGGCGGTCACGATAACGGTGGACGGTCGCCCGGTCGCGATTTTGCAGCCCGCGGGACGGCGGCCACGCTGGCTTGGGCGCGGCGAGTTCGTTCGTCGCGTTGGCTCGCACCTGGCGGACGCGGCGCTCAGAGGGGACCTCGCCCAGCTCGCGCCGGACTCCACGGAGGACCTTCCGCCGTTGTGAGCCGTGGGCTCGCCGATACCACGCTCTTCATCGCGCAGGAGTCTGGCCGGCCGCTCCAGGCCGAATCGCTTCCGGACGAGATCGGCGTCTCGGTCATTACCATCGGGGAGCTGCGCGCGGGGGTGCTTGCGGCGACCGACGTTGAAACGCGCGCTCGCCGGCTCGCAACCCTGACCCAGGCGCTCGCTCTAGAACCGATCCCCATCGACGGCGGAGTTGCCGAGTCCTGGGCGCGGCTCCGCTTGTTGTTGCGGGACAGCCGGCAGCGGATGCCCGTGAACGACTCATGGATTGCGGCTACCGCTCTATCGCTGGGCATACCCGTCGTTACGCAAAATGACCACTACGTCGACGTTGCGGTTCTCAGAGTCATCAGGGTTTGACCGTCCGGTAGTGGGAATCGGCCACACCCTTCCGCTCCGCTCAAGAGCGATCTCCTCGGGCTGGGTTGGGTCCGGCCTCGAGCGCGATCTGTTGGGCGGGCGCGGCAACGTGCTCGAAAAGGGATGCTTTGGTTCTTTGGCCGCCGGGCGATGGACGTGGGGGACCCCTTTACCGAGAGAACCCCGCCGTAGGGGCGGGGTTCTCGTCAGCAACAGCCCTTGCCGCCGCAGTCGCCGCAGGGGCATCCACAACAGGGACATCCTTCAGCCACAACAGTCACCTCCCTTCATGAACTCGGTCTCGCAGGCCCAGCCTGTGGGGCCAATCTCGATGCACCCCGCCGGAAACTTGCCGGCAAGCCGGACCAGCTCGCTCTCGAGCTGGGTCAGACGTTGGATCTCTCGGTGTATCTCCTGGAGCCGCAGGTCGACCAGCTCGCTGGTGTGTCCGCAGGGGCACTGGCCCTTGTCCCGGATCTCGAGCAGCTCCCGAACCTCCCGCAGCCTCAGGCCGAAGCGCTGAGCACCCCTTATGAAGCGCAGCCGGTCGACCGTTTCGGGCTCGTACGCACGGTATCCGGATGCGGTTCTGGGCGGCTCAGGGAGCAGGCCCTCGCGCTCGTAGAAGCGGATGGTGTCGGCAGACAGCCCTACCTGCCGGGCGAGCCTGGAAACGGTGAGCGACATGCGACCAACGATAAACCTTGGACCTTACTCCAAGGTCAAGAGGCGCCTTTTAGATACCGATGCTATGGGCACCGGCTGGTTGTCCGTGGCGGGGAGCGGCACCGCCGATCCGTTTGCACCCAATGCGGAATACGAGTAAAAAGTGCCGTCCCGCGGGAGCCTAAAAGAAGGGAAATTATTCATGACGAGACGAACGCGGCTGGCCTTGGCGGCGGCCGTCGGCGCGTTGCTCATGGTCTTGGGGTCGACCGAGGCCGAGGTCGCAACGGCCGCCGTTGCCGAGACTCCGCCGGGTCGAGTGCTGGTGATCGATGCAAATCTCCAGGAAGCGTACGGAAACCATGATCTCGCCAGCATGCGGGAGCTGGCGGTGTTTGCGGGTCGTGTCCTTCAGCGAGTACCGGCTCGGCCCGACGTCTTTCTTCTCCAGGAGGTGCGCAGGAAGAGCGCTCGGCGGGTCGCCCGCTTGTTTACCCTTAGGACTGGGAACGAGTACGTGGTCGCGGTGAAGCCCGGACGCCGCCCTTCCCACCAGGTCGCACCCCACCGATACGTTCACACAGAGACGGCGATCCTGCTCAATAAGAGCACGATGGAGAGGTTGTCGGGGGGTGGATTTGTCAAGGGTAAGTACGCGCCTTGGGCGCGGGCTCGGGGATCGAACTTTGTGATCAGGCGGTTCGCCTTCGTGCTCGCAAGAGAAAGGGCTTCTGGGATGCGCCTCCCATTGGCGAGCCTTCACTTCAACAACACCTCGAGCTTCCGTTCGCGCTCTGCGGCGCAGTTCTACAAGAACAAGTGGTCGAAGCACATCGCAAACAACCTACGCCGGCGCTACGGACATCACCGCAACGCCTATGTCGTGGCCGGCGATTTCAATCAGGACTATTGCGCGTTCCGCGTTCATCGCCACTGTCATCCGCACAGCACTTTCTACAAGACCCTCAAGCACGATCCGTACGACTTCACAGATGCAGTGCGTCGAGTGATCGGCGGACACGGCGTGGACATGATCTTCACGAACGCGAGGGTGCGCAACGCGGGCAAAGACGAGAATTACAACTGGCACAAGGCAATAGGACACAGACGGAGTTACTACGCGGACCATCAGTTCCGCTGGGCGGTCATCGGACGCCGGAGCTAAGGTGGTTCTCAACACCGGACTACAAGACGACGGCGGGGGCAACCTCGTGGACACGAGCGAGGATCCGACGCGCCGAGCACTGTCGTGAGGGTCTGAGCCTCTAGAGAGGAGGTTCGTCGCGGTATCCTCCTTGACTCCCGAGCCCCTTGCGGGCAGGAGCGCGCTCATCACGGGAGTGAGCAGGCGCGCCGGGATCGGCTTTGCCATCGCGCGGCATCTGTCCTTGCTCGGAGCCGATGTCTTCTGCCACTCCTGGGCCCCGCACGACGCCGGGCAGCCGTGGGGCGACGACGCCAGCGAACCCGCTGAGCTGGTGACCGAGCTGGCGGCGTCCGGGCGCCGCGCCGAGCACCTCGCGCTCGATCTTGCCGGCCCCTCAGCGCCCGAGGAGCTCGTGAGCGAGGCTTTCGGTGTCCTGGGGCACCTCGATATCGTGATCGCCAATCACGCACGGAGCTCTTCGCAGAGCCTCGACGAGCTCACGGCCGAGGAGCTCGAGGCCAGCTACCGTGTCAACTCGAGCGCGACGCTGCTGCTGATCAAGGCCTGGGCGGCGCAGCACGACGATGCTCGCGCGGGAGGCCGCGTGGTTCTCATGAGCTCGGGTCAGCATTTGGCGCCGATGCTCACCGAGGTGCCCTACGCGTCCTCGAAGGCCGCAGTCCAGGGGGTGACGGCCACTCTGGCCGCGCATCTCGCTGGGCGCGGCGTAACCGTGAACACCGTCAATCCCGGACCCACCGACACGGGTTGGGCGTGCCGCGAGACCTACCAGTCGGTCCTCGGGAGCATGCCGTTTGGACGGTGGGGACGGCCCGAGGACGCGGCCCGCTTGGTCGGGTGGCTGTGCACCGACGAGGCGGCGTGGATAACGGGCCAGACGATTGACTCCGAGGGGGGATTTCGGCGGAGCTGAGCGGCGCTGCATGGGTGCGGCGATGCAGATGGCTCGACGCGCCCGATCACTCGCCGGGAAGGAGGGGCTCGCGCCGGGAGCGGCTGGTGCCGCGAAACTCGGCGACGACGGCGCCGTCGCCTCGCCTGACCGTTACGTCGTAGATGCCGCTGCGTCCGAAACGCACGCGCTCTGCCGCGTCGGCCACGAGCTCGTCCCCGAGGCGCGCCGCGGCCACGAAGACGACTTCGGCTGCTGCTGCGACGGTCACGACGTTGTAGGTGTTGCAGGCGAAGGCAAACGCGGTGTCCGCAAGAAGGAACACGTAGCCGCCGTGAGCGATGTCGTGACCGTTGACCATCAGCTCGGTTATTGCCATGCGGGCGCTGGCCCGGCCGGGAGCGACATCGACGATCTCGATCCCGAGGTGTTGCGACGCCTTGTCGCGCGCGTACATCGCTTCGCCGCAACGCCGCGCGACCTCGTCCTCGTCGGTCGTCATGGCCGCCACCCTAGCGGTCGCCGGGCGGCGCCTCGGGTTCGGCTTCTCGGGTGCCGGGAGGCTAGTTCCCCGAGCTCTCGACTGCGAGCCAAGGATCGTGCTTGGTCTGCGAACCGCTTGCCAGCGTCGTGCTGTCCTGGAATGAGGCGGTAAGGGACCCGTCGGGGAGGATCGCCACGGTCGCGTAGTCGAACCTGTCGCCGGCGGAGCCGCCGGCGTCGTTTGCCGTGTTGATGTCGCCCTTGCCGAGGTACTCGATCTCGGTCACCTTCGGCGACAGCGAGCCGACGTTTACCCGGAAGAGCATGTCCTGCCCCTGGCTCTTGGCGTTGTCGAAGCGAGCCGATACGGCAGCGACCCCGAGAGCTCCGTTGACCTTGACGTCGTAGTTGCTGGCCTCGAGCGTGCCGTGGTTGGGAGGGCGCAACGCGATGGGCGCCGACCACGTGGTCCCTCCATCCTTGGAGAGCTTCAGGCCGAGCGACTTACCGTCCGCCGCGGGCGCTACCTGTGTGAGCCAGCCCCGTGAGTCCTGGCGCACCGTGCCCCTCACCTTGGTTGGCAGCGAGTAGCACTGCCACTTGCCGTCCATCTGGCGCAGGCGCGAGAGGCCGCAGGTTGCAAGGTCTCCGTCGTTGGGCTGGGTGCGCTGCAGCAAGCCTCCACCGGACAGCGGAATCGTTCCCGCGCCGGGGTGCGGCTGCCAGTAGTCGGCGATCGGGTTGTGGCTGGCAGGCGATGCGGCACCCTTCACAGGCCCCGACGCCGGGGAGGTGGAGAGCTCATCGATCCCGGGACTCGTGACTCGCGAGTAAGTGAGGCCGTCGGTGCTGAGCAGCTCCGGGTCCTTGAAGGGATAACCCCCGCGTACGACGGTGACGTAGGGAACCTTCTGCCCGTCGATCGTGAACGGCCCCCGCGCCAGCGTGATCCACGGCCGGTCGTAGAAGGGCTGGTGCAGCGTCACCTCCGCGACGTCCCAGGACTTGGTCGCCGGGTCGTACTTGAACGACTGGAGGTGGTCCCCGGAGTACGCGTCCCAGCCGATCGCCTCGATGCTTCCACCGGGGCCGGCAACTACTGCGCCCTCGCCGTTGATAAGAGGCGTGACCGGCGTCACCTGATACCAGCTGATGCCGCGATCGTCCGAATAGATCGGATAGGTGCCGCCGAACTCGATGAGCCGGCCGCCGGCGCCAGCCGTGATGTAGACCTCACAGCAGTTGCCGCCCGCCGTGGTGACGCGCCAGCTCTTCGCACCTACCTTCTGACCGGCGGCGTTGAACACAGGGTAGGTGCGGCTGGTCGGCTTGACGTTGAGCTTGATCACCGTTGCTTGAGTGACTACCCCGCCTCCGGGTGTCTGAGCGGTAGCGGCTACCGGCGCCGCGGCGAGTGCCGCAAGCGTAATGAGGGCCGCGAAGTTGCGAATCCGCCGTGCAGTGGGCATGTCATCACTCCTGAGTCCGCTTGATTTCGCTGCGTCCGAGGCCGGCCGAGGTCGCACTCTGCAAGCTACCGCCATCACACGGGAGGCCGAGGGCCTCGAACGAGTAGTTCTCCGCACCCAGCCCAACTCCTCTCAAGGGCTGCGAACCGGCTCAAGGGCTGCGAACCGGCGTCAGCTCGATACAGGGGCGCTCAGGCGGATGCGGTTGGCGAAGGGGTCCTGGGTGACGACGTTGTTTTCGACCGCCTCGACTGCGGCGCCGGCGTCGTGCAGCCGCCGTTTGAGTCGGTCCCGCTCCTGTGCATTCGGGAGCACGATCTCGAACAACGAAAGCCCCCTTGCGCCCGGCGGCGGGGCGGCGGCGGCCCGGCTCGCCCAGGTGTTAAGCCCGATGTGATGGTGATAGCCGCCTGCAGACACGAACAGCGCACCCGAGTAGCCGCGCACGGTGACCTCGAACCCGAGGATCCCGCTGTAAAAGGCTTCGGCCGCAGCGAGGTCTGCGACCTGCAGATGGACGTGGCCGATGCGGGTGGCCGGGGACAATTGTGAGGGCGCGTCCTTGTCGCCGAGCTCGGCCAGGACGCCGTCGATGTCAAGGGGCAGCGTGGCCATGGCCACCTGTCCGTCGACATAGCGCCATTCGTTGCGAGGCCGGTCGCGGTATATCTCGATTCCGTTGCCCTCGGGATCGTCGAGGTACATGGCCTCGCTCACGAGATGGTCCGAGGCTCCCGAGAACGACCAACCGGTGCCAAGGACGCGGCGAATGGCGCGTGCGAGCTCGGTGCGATCCGGGGTCAAGACGGCGACATGAAACAGCCCCGTGGTCCCGCGCGGCCGCACCCTAGCATCCGGGTCGCCGATGAGCTCGATGAGAGCAGTGTCACCACATCCAAGCCGCACCACGTCGCCGGAGTGGTTCACCACCTGCAGGCCGATGGCGTTCGCATAGAAGCCCTGCATTCGCTCGAGATCGGCCACCATCAACGACACCGGGCCGAGACCGGTGTCCGGATGTATCGGCTGCTGCCACGTTGTGGAGTTGGCCGGCATTGCGCCGGCTGCAGACGCTCTGACCTCGTTTGTCACGGCCCAACACACCTTCCTTCCATAGTGGCTGCGCGCGCCGAATGCGCCGTCTCTCTTGCAAACGCCGCGCCCCGCGCCGAGCTTCCCACCTCGGCCCCGGCGGTGGCGGCGTTTAGGGTCGAGCCATGGTTGCGGGGCCGCTCGGCGAGTCATCACAGCGCGGAACGCGCACCGCGCCCAGAACTGCGCCACCGGGAGCGCGCGTCTGATGACGTCGCTCCAGATCGCCGCGGTCATCGCCGCGGGGCTCGCCGCCGGCGTCGTCAACACCATCGTCGGGTCCGGCTCTCTCATCACCTTCCCGACGCTTCTCGCAGTTGGACTACCCCCGGTGCTGGCCAACGTCAGCAACACGGTGGGGCTCTTTCCGGGATCCATCTCCGGCGCCGTCGGCTATCGCCGGGAGCTGTCGGCCACGAGGTCCCGGTTGCTTTTCCTGGTGCCCGCTGGCACCCTTGGGGCAATCACGGGAGCGGTGCTACTCCTCGCCCTTCCGCCCCGGGCATTCGAGGCGGTCGTCCCGTGGCTCATCCTCCTCGCCTGTGCATTGATGGCAGTCCAGCCGTGGCTGTCGGCCAAGCTCGGACTCGCCGCCACCGCGACGGCCGGGGGCCGCGGCGGCCTCATCGTGACGGTGTTTCTCAGCAGCGTCTATGGGGGCTACTTCGGCGCCGCCCAGGGCGTGATCCTCATTGCGCTCCTGGCGATCTTCGTGGCGGACGACATGCAGCGGTTGAACGCCCTCAAGAACGTCCTCCAGGCGGTCGTCAACATGGTCGCGGCTGTGGTCTTCATCATCGTGTCCCGCGTCGATTGGGAGGCGGCTCTGCTGCTCGCTGCCGGCTCGGTAATCGGGGGACAGATTGGAGCGGTGGTTGCCCGCCGGCTCCCCGGGAAGGGACTGCGCTACGTAGTCATCGTGGTGGGGGTAATAGTGGCGGTCGAGCTGCTTCTCGACTGAGGCGATGCGACTCCCGCGCGACTCGGGCGCCGGCGCTATTTGGGGGACTTTCTCGGCGGGTCACCCTTACTCGGGGCAATGCGCACGAAGACTACGTAGAAGAGCACTGACAGCGCGACCAGGATGAGGATGTCTGCGATGAACGAATTGAGCTGTTGGGCCCTGAGACCGAGCACGAATAGGGCTATCGCCAGTGCGAGAAGAAAGAGGTTGAGGGAGCTCATGGCCGTCTGATCCTAAGTGCAGGAACGGCACGCTCCGGGGACTGAGCAGGCGTGTACGAAGGCGGTATGGTCGCGCCCGAGGAGGCCCACGCAAGACTCTCTACATATTGGGGTGCCATGCAAGACAGACGTCCGGAGGACGAGTCCACTCTCGCCGGGAACGAGGCCGGTAACGAGGCCGGTAACGAGGCCGGTAACGAGGCCGGTAACCAGGCGGAGGGGCTGCCTACGCCGCTCGGCGAAGAGGACCGCGCCGAGCACGAGGCCGTCCAGTCTCCCGCGAAGGTCATGCGGATCGGATCGATGGTGCGCCAGCTGCTCGATGAGGTTCGCCAGGCCCCGCTCGACGAGGACAGCCGCCAACGGCTACGCGATATCTACGAGACGTCGGTGAAAGAGCTGGCCGGGGTCCTGTCCCCGGAGCTGAGCGAGGAGCTCGACCGCCTCAGCCCGCCCTTTAACGCCCGCACGCCCAGCGACGCGGAGCTGCGCGTCGCCCACGCTCAGCTCGTGGGGTGGCTCGAGGGGCTCTTCCACGGCATCCAAGCCATGCTGTTCGCCCAGCAGATGGAGGCGCGAGCACAGTTCGAGGAGATGCGCCGTCGCAGCCTCCCCTCCGGGCAGCCCGGGCAGCCCCACGGAGGCGGCGAGGGGACCTACCTGTAGGCGGAACCCATTCCTCTATGATGCGTGGCGGAGGCGTGCCCGAGCGGCCGAAGGGAGCGCACTGCTAATGCGTTAAGGGGTTTATAGCTCCTTCCGGGGTTCAAATCCCCGCGCCTCCGCTGTAGCTTCACCCGCCCGCACCGTCTTGCTTGCGGCCCGTCGCGCGTTACAGTGCCCCCATGCGCCCGTAGCTCAGCGGATTAGAGCGTCCGGCTACGGACCGGAAGGTCGGGGGTTCGAATCCCTCCGGGCGTACCAAGGCTTGCGACCACGACCCCAAGACCCCGCCACCCAAGCAGGGAGAATCGTTTGTCAGGGCCGTTTGCATGGATCGCCAGGGAGCGCATGAAGCAGATCCTCGGGCCTGCGGCCTCTCGCCTGGACGAGGGCGAACAGGTCCTCGAGTGGGTGAGGGCCGAGCATCCCGAAGACAAACGGGAAGGATTTCTTGTTCTCACCGAGCGGCGCTTCATAGTGCGCTGGACCGGCAAGGAGCGTAATCACCACGCGGTCGCCTGGTCAGACGTCGCCTCGTGGGGCGTCAGCACGCGCCGGGCCGAGGCGCCCGTGGTCGGAGTCGAGGGGGCCGGCGCGTCTCACGTGGCCCTTATGCCGGCGACGAGCGGGGGCACGGCCCGTCGCATCGAGCGCTTCGTCGCCAGGTTGCACGCCCTCGCGCCACAGCCCCGGCGCGTCCTGACCCCCACGGCGGACCTTGGCCCCTTCTCGGCGAGCCCGGCAGTCGAAGTCATGCCACCCAAGCGGTCCCCGGCAGACCGGTGGCGCAGGATACTCGTCACGGTGCTGGGGGTGCTGTTGCTGTGTGGCGGCGTGCTCCTGCTGGTGCTGCCCGGACCGGGCATCCTGCTGATCATCGCCGGGTTCGGCGTTCTGGCCGGGGAGTATGACTGGGCCAAGGACGCGCTCGCATGGGCTAAACAGCGCTCCACAGAGGCGACCAACCGGGTCAAGCAACGGCGCAAGCGGTCTCCGCAGGAGTGAGCGGCCCCGGCGCGCGGGATGAGCAGCTGATGCGAGCCGCCCTGGCCCAAGCCCGCACGGCACTCGAGCACGATGACGTTCCGATCGGAGCGGTCCTCGTCCACCGGGATGTGATCGTGGCCGAGGCCGGCAACGAGCGGGAGCTGAGACAGGACCCCACCGCACACGCAGAGCTGCTGGCTCTGCAGCGAGGGGCTGCAGCTCTCGGCCGCCGGCGCCTCGAGGGGACCACGATCTATGTCACGCTGGAGCCGTGCCCGATGTGCTCCGGAGCGCTCGTGCTCGGGCATGTGGACAGGCTGGTGTACGGTCCGCAGGACCCCAAGGCAGGTGCCGCTTACTCCCTTTACAACGTCGTGCAGGACCCTCGTCTCAACCATCACGTCGCCATCACGAGCGGCGTGCTTGCGGACGAGTGCGCCGAGCTTCTGCGCTCGTTCTTCGGAGCCCGCCGCGGAACGGCCCGGCCGGTCTGAGCCGTAAATCCGGGGCCGATAACCGTCTTCGTATACTCGTGAAGCCAATGGTGGGGTACCGAAGCGGCCATAACGGGATCGCCTCGAAAGCGATTGAGGGTTCACGCCCTCCGTGGGTTCAAATCCCACCCCCACCGCCATCGTGTGCGCACGCAACCGGATGAGCTCCGGCCGGTCGGTGTGGATCATGGGTGACGTCCACGGTCAGCTCGAGGTTCTGATGCGTCTCTTGCGGGACGCGCGCCTCATCGACGAGCGGCTCGACTGGTCCGGTGAGCGCGACGTTCTGTGCTTCATCGGTGACCTCATGGATCGGGGGCCGGGCGGCCTCGAAGCGGTCGAGCTGGTGATGCGCCTGCAGGACCAAGCGCGCCGCGCCGGCGGACACGTCGAGTCGCTGCTCGGGAACCACGAGGTCCTCTTGCTGGCGGCGCACAAGTTCGGGGGCGATTCGAGCACTGGGATCGGCGGGACCTTCGTCGACGACTGGCGGCAAAACGGGGGCTATCCACGCGACCTCGAAGGTCTGGGGGCGGAGCACATTGCGTGGTTGAGCCGGCGGCCCGCCATGGCTGCGTCGAAAGGGTGGCTTCTCGTGCACGCCGACTCGACCATGTACATCTCCTTTGGAACAAAGATCGAGGAGGTCAACGCCGCCCTAACCGCTGTGCTGAGCGGCGACGACCCCATTGCCTGGGACGCGCTGGTGTCCGCCTTTGCGCGGCGCAACGCCTTTCTCGCTTCGGGCGGAGGGGCCAGGCTGGCGAGGATGCGCGCCGCGTTCGGGGGCGAAGGTCTCGTACACGGGCACACCCCCATTCCGGTAATCACCGGAGGCTCGCCGCAGTCCGCCGTGTCCCCCTTTGTCTATCGAGGGGGGCGCTGCGTCAACGTCGATGGAGGTCTGTTTCTCGGCTCGCCCGGGTTCCTCTGCCGGCTGCCCGACGCGACGCAGTTGCTCGCACGCTGAGGGGGCCGGCCCCCTGCTGTGGCCGGTGTTCGACGGGTAACCCATGTGCGACGGGCAGCGCACCGGGCGTCGCGCATCGGCCACGGGGTGAGCGAGCGCGCTAGGGGCTAGACTCCGGCCCGGAGACGTGCGAGAGCGGACTAATCGGCACGCCTGGAGAGCGTGTGACCACGCAAGTGGTCCAAGGGTTCGAATCCCTTCGTCTCCGCCGCTATCCTGAGGGCGGCCGTGCTAGGCGGGGAGCTCGGGGTCCCCTGAACCGGAAACCCTCGACACGCCGGGCCGATTACCCGTCTGCGGCCGTTGCACCACCGGGCAGCCCCCGGCAAGCAGCGTCGATGGTCGAGTCCTGCGCGTCTCGGAACCGTGAATCCGGTCAGGCCCGGAAGGGAGCAGCCGTAAGCGGCGACCCGGGAGCGCCGCAGGAGCGCTCGGCCGGAGCCGGCTGCCGGATAGGCGACGGTGGTTCAAGGGTCCAGGACGGGGTGCACGGCCATTCTCGTGGGCGACTAGGTAGTGTCGGGCGGGCGCGGCCCGCCAGTGGACGGTTTCGGGTCACCTAATGCTTCCGGCTATGTCGAGCAACCTCTGCAAGCTCTCTCCGCCGGATACGTGAATGTCCAAGTCATTGCGAACGAACTCGACGTAGGCGGCGTTGGTTTGGTCGGCGTCGCTGGGCGATCGAGCGGTCACGCACACCGCAGGTCTTGTATAGCCCGCGTCCGCAGGCGGACGAGATGCTTGGCTTGGTGATCGAGGATTGGTCTCGGTCGTTCGGTTGCCCTCTGGTCTCAGAAGGAAATCGCTGCTCTTATCCGGCCCCTCGGGCCGTCGTCGCGCCGGCCGACTAGGATGGGCTTCGTGGCTTATCTCTCCCTTTATCGCAAGTACCGGCCTCAGACCTTCGACGAGATCCTCGGCCAGGAGCATGTGTCGCGGACTCTGAGCAACGCCATAGTCGAGGACAGGGTGGCGCACGCCTATCTCTTCACTGGCCCGCGCGGGACCGGCAAGACCTCGACGGCCCGCATCCTCGCCAAAGCCCTCAATTGCGCCGAGGGACCGACCCCCAGCCCGTGCGGCAAGTGCGATTCGTGCCGGGCGATCACGGAGGGGTCCTCGCTCGACGTCATCGAGCTCGACGCGGCGTCACATTCCAAGGTCGATGAGACGCGCGACGTGCTCGCAGGCGTGCCACTCGCAACCGCCGGCGGACGTCGCAAGGTCTACGTCATAGACGAGGTCCATATGCTTACTGCCGGGTCCTTCAACGCACTCTTGAAGACGCTGGAGGAGCCGCCCGCGCACGTCCTCTTCATCCTCGCCACGACCGAGGCGCACAAAGTCTTACAGACGATCGTGTCGCGCACGCAGCGCTTTGACTTTCGCCGGGTTCCCATCGACGTCCTCGAGGGCCTGCTTGCCGGCATCGCCGAGCGGGAGGAGATCGACGTCGACCCGGGCGCGCTGGCCGTCATCGCGCGGCATGCAGACGGCGGAGCGCGCGACGCGCTGTCCGTGCTGGACCAGATCGCAAGCCTCGACGGCCACGTGGCCGCTCACGAGGTCGAACGGCTGCTCGGTGAGAGAACCGAGGACGCGTTCCTGGATGTGTTCGATGCCCTCGCCGCGGGCGACGTCGGAGCCATCTTCTGGACCGTGCACACCCTCATGGCCCAGGGTGCCGATCCCCGCCAGCTCGCCGTCGGAGCTCTCGAACATGCCCGGTCGCTGCTACTGCTCAAGACTGCCCCCGACGGAGAGGGTTTGCTTGACCTGTCACCTGAGCACCGGGCCAGGCTCACCACGCAGACCGAGGCGTTTACCGCAGGGGGGTTGCTGCGTACGGTTGACCTCCTCGGCAAGGCCATCACCGAGATGCGCAACGCTCCGGGGCACCGTCTGTGGCTCGAGGTCGCGCTCGTGCGCGCCGCGGTCCCGGAGACCGACCCTAGTGCGGCGGGTGTTCTCGGCCGGCTCGAAAGACTCGAGCGCCGCAGCGGCATCGACAGCGGCCCTTCAGCGGCGGAGGGGCCGTCGGCGGCGGCCCCTTTGCCTGCGGAGCAACAGTCGGCGCCGATCCCTCAGCCTGCAGCCGGCCCGGCGCGGCCGGCGGAACGTTTCCCCGCCGCGCGCGCAGCCACGGCTCCCGCCCGCCAGACGCCCGCGCCGGAACCGGCTCCCCCGCCCGTTGCGGCAGGAGAGAAGGCGGGCGCAGCGGCCGAGCCGGCTGCGCCGCCCAGCGCTCCCCCAGGGAGCATCGGTTTTGGACACGTCAAGGACTCGTGGACGGCGACTCTGGCCGAGGTCAGCAAGCGCAGCAAGAGGGTATGGGGCTTTCTCAACCCATCTCGTCCGGTGCGTTTCGACGACGACACGCTCTTGATCGAGGTGCAGTCTGAGTTCCACGAGTCGCAGATGACCCGCGAATCCAACAGCCGCATCCTGGCCGAGGCGTTGCACGCGGCCTTAGGACTCGAGGCGACGCTGGCATTCGCGGCGCGCGGCACCGAGCGGACCGCAGGACTCGCCGAGCAGTCGTCCGAAGCGACACCTGCGCCCACCGCGGACGACGATGTGACCGACTACGCCGATGCTCGAGCAGTGGATACCGACGCCGATCCCATCGAGCTCGTCAAGCGAGGCCTGGGGGCAGAGGTCGTCGAGGAGAGCGCAGACAGAAAGGCAGGGAGGCGCTCGTGAGAGCTCAGGGAAGGGACATCGAGCCGTGAAGGACATGCAGAAGATGATGAAGCAGGCCCAGAAGATGGCGGCCGAGATGCAAAAGGCGCAGGCTGAGCTCGCGGCGAAGGAGTTCGCCGGCTCCGCAGGCGGCGGCGCAGTCACCGCCGCCGTGAGCGGCGATCACGAGGTCCTGGGGATAACCATCAAAGAGGGCTTCTTTGACGGTGAGCCCGACGCCGACGACCTCGAGATGCTCGGTGACGCCGTTACCGCCGCCGTCAACGATGCGCTTGACAAGGTCAAGGAAGCTCAAGAGGAGACGATGGGACCGCTGGCCGGCGGCGCGGGAGGGCCCGGGGGTCTGGGCCTCCCGGGCCTGTAGGGGAAGGCGTTGTACGCCGGCCCCGTCCAGGACCTGATCGACGAGCTCGCGAAGCTGCCCGGCATCGGACCCAAGAGCGCCCAGCGCGTCGCCTTCTGGCTGCTCAAGTCCGATCCCGAGGACGCCCGGCGTCTGGCCCAGTCGATCGTTCACGCAAAGGAGCGTGTTCGTTTCTGCGAGGTGTGCTTCAACGTGGCCGAGTCGGAGCGCTGCGGCTATTGCCGCGACACGCGCCGCGATCAGTCGGTCATCTGTGTCGTGCAGGAGGCGCCGGACATCGTGGCCATCGAGCGGACGCGTGAGTTCCGAGGTCTCTATCACGTGCTGCAGGGCGCGATCTCCCCGATCGAGGGCATCGGTCCGGACGATCTGAGGCTCGCCGAGCTGCTGGGCAGGCTGGAGACCCCGCCTGGGGCGACCCGCGCCGTCACAGA
Organism: Actinomycetota bacterium; assembly: GCA_038254435.1. Lineage (GTDB taxonomy): Bacteria > Actinomycetota > CADDZG01 > CADDZG01 > WHSQ01 > JBBSGD01. The sequence goes on along the minus strand of JBBSGD010000003.1, from coordinate 48,305 downwards.
GATCATCGTCGCCACTAATCCGAGCGTCGAGGGCGATGCCACGGCCATGTACCTGGCCCGCTTGCTCACGCCGCTCGGCGTCAGCGTCACGCGCCTCGCCAGCGGCCTGCCGGTCGGAGGCGACCTCGAGTATGCCGACGAGGTAACCCTCGGAAAGGCACTCGAGGGCCGCCGCACGATGGGCGGCTGAGTCTCGTCCCCAGGAGGCGGCCCTTTGCAGAATGCGGCCGCGGCCCGGCAACAGTCGGTACCGTGTTGCAATGGCCTTGATTGTTCAGAAGTATGGCGGCACCTCGGTTGGGGACGCCGAGCGGATGAAGCGAGTGGCACGCCGAGTGGTGTCGGCGGCCGAGGCCGGACAAAAGGTCTGCGTGGTCGTCTCGGCCATGGGGCATTCAACCGACGAGCTCCTTACGCTTGCCGACCAGATCTCCGCCGCCCCGCGTCCACGCGAGCTCGACATGCTGCTTACGGCTGGGGAGCGCATCTCGATGGCTCTTCTTTCCATGGCGATCATCGACCTCGGCAAGGAAGCCATCAGCCTCACCGGGTCGCAGGCGGGCATCGTCACCGACAGCTCACACGGCCGCGCGCGCATCGTCGAGGTCAGGGCACGGCGGGTCCTCGAGGCCCTCGAGGCGGGCAAGATCGCGATAGTTGCGGGCTTCCAGGGTGTGTCCACCGAGTACGACGTCACCACGCTGGGACGAGGAGGCTCCGATACGACGGCGGTTGCCCTGGCCGCGGCGCTGAAAGCGGACGCATGCGAGATCTATACGGACGTGGAGGGGGTCTTCACGGCGGACCCGCGGATCGTGCCTCAGGCGCGCAAGCTGCACGCCATCTCCTACGAGGAGATGCTCGAGCTGTCCGCATCGGGGGCCAAGGTGCTGATGGTGAGGTGTGTGGAATACGCTCGCAACTACGACGTGCTCGTCCACGTGCGCTCGTCTTTCTCGGGTAGCGAGGGCACATGGGTGTTACAGGAGGACGAACGCATGGAACAGGCGATCATCTCTGGAATCGCGCACGACACCTCCGAGTCGCAGGTGACTGTGCTCGGCCTGCCGGACAAGCCGGGCGTGGCCGCGCGCGTCTTTAGGCCTTTGGCAGATGAGGGCGTCAACGTCGACATGATCGTGCAAAACGCGGCTGCGGGAGGATGCACGAACATCTCCTTTACAATTCCGGACGCCGACTTGCGCAGGACCCGGCCCGTGCTCGAGCGCATCGCAAGAGACGTCGGAGCAGACGGCGTCGAGACGGACGAGGATATCGCCAAGGTGTCTCTTGTGGGCGCCGGCATGAAATCGCATCCGGGCGTTGCGGCGGACATGTTCGACGCCCTGTCGGATGCAGGAGTGAACATCGGGATCATCTCGACCTCCTCGATACGCATCTCCTGCGTGGTCCCACAAGCCGACGTGGACGCGGCCGTCAAGGCGATTCACGAGCGCTTCAACCTCTCGGAAAAGGTGGTCATGCGCGAAGCTCACCCCGCTACGGTGAGCGGGCAGATGCGTGCGCTGCGGCCGGACGCGGAATCCACATCGTGAGAGTCGCGGTGGTCGGAGCGACCGGAGCCGTCGGAACGCGCATTCTGCGCATCCTCGAGCAGCGCAGCTTTCCGGTTACCGAGCTCATCCCCATCGCGTCGCACCGTTCGGCCGGGCGCACGGTCGCCTTCGGCGAATCCGAGACGCCGGTCAAGGCGCTTACGCGCGCTGTGTTCGAGGGCGTCGACCTTGCCCTTTTTGACGTGCCGGACACCGTGGCGCGCGAGTGGGCTCCGGTCGCCGCAGGCAAAGGCGCGCTGGTAGTCGACAACTCGGCCGCCTGGCGCATGGACGAAGAGGTTCCGCTCGTCGTCCCCGAGATCAATCCCGAGGCGGCGGTGAACCGTCCGAAGGGCATCATCGCAAGCGCGAACTGCACCACCCTAGCGATAGTCGTTCCGCTTGCAGCTCTGAATCAGAGATGGCCGCTCCGGCGCCTCGTGCTTGCCTCTTACCAGGCAGCCTCCGGTTCCGGAAGGCCGGGCACCGAGGAGCTGTGGGAGCAGAGTGAGCGCGCCTCGAAAGAGCCGGACGCGGTTCTGTCGGGGGCTGCAGGCCAGGTCCTAGAGGCGGGTTCGACTTTCTCACACCCGCTGGCTTTCAACGTCATCCCGCAGTGCGGCACGATTAAGAGTGGCGGCTACACGAGCGAGGAGCTAAAGCTGTGCGATGAGTCGCGCAAGATCCTCGGTCTGGCGTCCTTGCCGGTTACCGCAACCTGTGTGCGGGTGCCGGTCGTGGTGGGGCACAGCGTGGTCGTGCACGCCGAGTTCGAGAAACCCGTTACTGCCCTCGAGGCCAGGGATGTTCTCGCCCGGGCGCCGGGCGTGGAGTTGCGCGACAACCCCGAGGCTGGTGTCTTCCCGACTCCCCTACAAGCCGCGGGACGAGACCCGTGTTACGTGGGGCGCATGCGCGAGGATCGTTTCGACCCTCATGCGCTGGAGATGTTCTGCGTCACCGACAACCTTCGCAAGGGCGCGGCGCTCAACACGGTGCAGATAGCCGAACTCATAACCTGACCCCCGCAACTTTTCTCACATCGGTGCGGTTTTTTTCGGGGTCTGGTGAGAAAGTTGTGCGCCGTCAACGCGAATGGACCCCGTGCTCCTTCCTGGCAGCGCGCCGGTACTGACGCTGGCGCAGGAACGCGACGAGGAAGGTCAGAATCCCACCGAGCACGGCGGCGAGCAAAATGGCTGCAGCGAGTGGAGCCTGGGCCGAGAAGAACAGGAAATGGACCTGCACGGACTGTGTGTTTTGAAGGATGAAGATGACGGTGAGAAGACCGAGAACAAGAAGCGCAATCGTGACTTGCTGCAAGGTCTTCGATGCCCGTCCGGCCGTATAGCGCTCGTGCTCGACCGGGTCCTTCGCTGGTTCCCCCGGGCCCTTCTGGGCCGGTTCCCCCGGGTCCTTCTGGGCCGGCCCCGTCGAGCCTTCCTGCGGAGGCGCCTGTGGCTGCTGGGCAGGCTCCGACGCGGGCGCACCCGGCGAGTCTGAGGCCGGCTGCTCCGGTTCGCGGTGTTCGGTCATGGGCCGTTAGTTTACCCGCCACGAAGACCCATAAGCGGGCCCCTTTAGAGAAGGGCAAGAGCAGGTGGCTGAAGCACTGGTGGCGCGCGTCGTAAGAAGCGGCTTGCAAGAGTCTGCGCACCGAGGATCGGTCGCCGTGTGTGACGCGAGCGGCACGCTCGTGGCATCGGCCGGAGATCCGGACAGTTACCTTTTTGCTAGGTCGGCTATGAAGCCGTTGCAGGCGGCGGTTTCGTACGAAGCATCCGGCGACGATCTGACGGACGACGATCTTGCCATCATGTGCGGGTCTCATAACGGCGAGCCCGAGCACCTCGCCGCAGTGGATGCCGTGCTGGATCGTGCCGGGCTTACGGAGATAGACCTGCTCTGCCCCGCGGCCTGGCCCCTCGATGTCGACGCGGCCGCAACTGGCGACGGGGTCAAGCGGCGCATCAGCCACAACTGCTCTGGCAAGCACGCGGGAAAGCTTCTCGCGTGTGCCCGGCGCGGGTGGGACAAGAGCTCGTACTTGTTGCCGGATCACCCGCTCCAGGAACGTATTACGGCCGCGGTTTGCTCGATCATTGGGGTTACCCGCGTGGAGCTCGGCACCGACGGGTGCGGAGCGCCGGTGCACGGGCTGACACTCGAGGGCATGGCCGTCCTCTACGCACGCCTCGTCACGGGCGAGCGCCTCGGTTCGCTGGCGGACGCCGTGCAAGGCTGTTTCGCGGCGATGTCGGCGCGCCCCTACCTGGTCGGGGGACGCAAGCGTGAGGACACCGCGATCATGCAGGCGAGCCGGGATGTCGTCGTCAAGGCAGGGGCCGAGGGTCTTCTGTGCGCGGCGGTGAGGTCGCTCGGGCTCGGCGTCGCGGTCAAGGTGAGCGACGGCGCGGTCCGGGCTGCGGGGCCCGTCCTCATTGAAGCTCTCGTGCAGATCGGCGCCCTGGGCCGTGAGGAGACGGCCCGGCTCGCTCCCTTTGCGCGTCCACCGCTGCTGGGCGGGAGCGAGCCGGTGGGCGAGATCTGTCCCGACTTCAGCCTCGAGCGCCCTCAGTCGTAGTCGGGCAGCGCCGGCTCCAGGATCTCGTCCATACGGTCGAAGATCTCGTCGGCCACGTCGAGCTCGCCGGCGGCCACGTTGTCGTCGATGTGGCTCACTTTCGTCGCCCCGGCGATCACGCTCGAGACCTGAGGCTCGCGCAGGCACCACCCGAGTGCGAGCTGGGCCAGAGAGCAGCCTGCCTCGCCGGCCAGAGGCTTGACTCGGGCCACCGCGTCGAGGATCTCTTGCGTGAAGAAGCCGTCCATCATGCCTGCGTTGGACCCGGCCGCACGGCTCCCCGGCGGCACGTCTTGGACCGAGTCGTACTTGCCCGTGAGGATGCCTTGCGCCAGCGGCGACCACACCACGTTTCCGAGCCCGAGGTCCTCGCACACCGGGAGCACCCGTTCTTCTATCTGCCGCCACAAGGCGCTGTATTGCGGCTGGTTGCTCACCGGCGGGTCCCACCCGTGGATGCGGCAGAGGTCCACGGCATGGGCTATCTGGTCGGCGGACCATTCGGATACTCCCCAGTAAAGGATGTCCCCGCGCCTGATCAGGTCGTTCATTACCGAGCACGTCTCCTCCAGCGGGGTACCGGTGTCGTAGCGGTGACACTGGTAGAGGTCTATGTAGTCGAGGCCGAGGCGGCGAAGGGAGTGGTGCAGCTGCTCATGCACGTGCTTGCGGGACAGGCCCCGGTCGTTGGGCCCGTCACCCATCGGGAAGTAGACCTTGGTGGCGAGAACGTAGGAGTCGCGAGGGAAGCCGGCGATTGCCGTGCCGACTACCTCCTCGGCCGCCCCCCGCGCGTACACGTTCGCAGTGTCGAAGAAGTTGACCCCGAGGTCGTAGGCGCGCTTGATGCACTCCGTCGCGGTGTCCGCTTCTACCGACGCGCCGTAGGTCAGCCACGACCCCAGCCCAATCACCGACACGCTCGCCCCCCAGCGCCCCAGCTTGCGATAGCGCATTTCCTCCCTCCTTACTTGGTTGCAGGACTCCCTTCGGCTGTGCCACCCGAGATCTTAGGTCGCACTCGCAAGGGCGCCGCCGGATGTGCCCATCCGCCCGCACCGGCAGTTGTTCGCCGGCTTGTCACCCGGCTCGCAACGTGAACCTGAAGGTGGCGCCCCTGCCCGGGCCTGCCTCGAGCCAGAGACACCCGCCATGCCGCTCGGCGATGTTCTTGCAGATGGCCAGCCCTATGCCGGTGCCCGGGTGATGCGACCCGTCGTGGAGACGCTGAAAGACCTGGAAGATGCGCTCGGCGTGTTTAGCGTCGATCCCGCGCCCGTTGTCGCTCACCGACAGCTCCCACAGAGCGCCTTTCTGTTTCGCTCCGACATGAACCATGGGAGGGCCGGCCTCGCCGCGCGGGCCGAACTTGACGGCATTGCCGATCAGGTTCTGCCAGAGCTGCGTTAGCTGCGACTCGTCCCCGAGGACGCGCGGAAGGCGATCGCAGGTGACGATCGCTCCGCTCTCCCTGATCGCCAACGACAGGTTGTCAAGGGCAGTGTGGAGAGCGGCGCCCGTGTGGACCGGAGCCAGCTCCAGCGTCCTCCCGCCGACCCGAGACAGCTTGAGAAGGTCCTGTATCAGAGTCTGCATCCTCTCTGCGCCGTCGATGGCGTAGCCGATGTACTTGTCGGCTTGCGGGTCGAGCCTGCTTCCGTAGTCCTCCTTCAAGAGCCGTACGAAGCTCGAGACCATTCGCAGTGGTTCCTGCAACTCATGCGACGCTACATAGGAGAACTGTTCTAGCTCGGCATTGGAGCTTTCCAGCGACTGCGTCTGTAGAACGAGGGACACCTCGACCTCCTTGCGCTGCGCCATCTCCTCTTGCAGTCGCCCGTTGATGACCTCCATGCGGTTCGCTCTGATGCGAGCCGACTGGGCGAAGTGAAAGGACGTTGCGAGCAGCACGGATACGACGATGCCGACGATGAGAAGGGCGCTCGTTTCGGCTCCGCTGATGTTGCCTGGATCCGCCGATTGCAGTCTTTGCAGGGCCTGATAGATGGGCAGGGTTGCGGCCAGGCAGCCCACGCCGATTGGCACCGGCAGCCACAGCGGGGGGTGACCGGTGCGCTCCTTGGCGTCTCGCCACGCGAGGACGACCACCGCTACGCCCAGCACCGCCACGCCGATGGCCGTGTGCACGGCCATGGCGGTGGCATTGCCCCACCCGAAAGCCGGCGAGACGCCGGCCGCATAGCCGTAGAGCGCGACCACCCCCAAGGCGAGGGCGACCGAGCCGAGGGCCCCCTTGACTACCGGCGCCAAAGAGTGGCCGGGCGCTACCGCTTTGAGGCCGAGCGCGCCTCCGATCAAGAGAAAGCACAGGGCAGTGTTGGGGGCAGCCCGGCCGATCGCACCGGGACCGGCCAGCCACGGCGCGAACAGGAGGGTGTCGATGTGCAGGTTCACGTGGACGAGGTACTCGAAGAGAGTGCCGGCCCCGAACAGCACGTTCCAGGCAGCGGCAACCAGAGAGGCCCGGGTATGCCCGAGCGCAAGGGCCGCGACCGCCAGCCCCGAGAGGAGAAACGCCAGGGCGACGTTGAACTGCATCGGAGCAAGGTGTGGCAGCACTTGAACGAGGGACCGCTCGTGCCCGTACCAGCCGGCTATGACGCAGGCGCCGAGAAGGGCGGCAAGAGCTCCGGCTGTGGCCGCGATCGAAGTCGTTATCGCAGAGCCACCGACGGTCCGCCGGGCGGCCGCAGCCTCGGATGAGCCGGCCGTCGGCGCTGGGCCGGCCGCCGCCGGCACGCCGTCCAAGGTCAGGACCTTCCTCATGGCGGCTGCGAGCTCGGCCGGGGGGCTCCCTTTCAGAAGGTAGTCGTCGGCTCCGGCCTCCATAGCCGCCTTGACCACGGGGTTGTCGGACTCGAATCCGGTGAGCAGGAGCACGCGGCTCGCCGGAGAGCGGGCGCGCAGGTGTGTCACCGCTTCCACCCCATCCATCGCCGGCATGGAGATGTCGAGCAGGATTACGTCGGGACGATGCTGCCCTGCGAGCCGCACCGCCTCGTCACCGCTGGCTGCCTCGCCCACTACCTCGAACCGGCCGGTGCCGGAAAGCTGAGTACGCAGCAGGAGGCGCAGCCCCTCGTTGTCGTCGCAAATGAGGACGCGGATCGATGCGCCGGGGCTTGCTTCTCGGCGCAGGGCGATTCTTGAGCTCGTGGCATGCCTCCCATGTCGATGCCGCGTTACCCCGGATCAATCGGCACGCGGAGGATGCAACTAGAGGCCGGGCCTGGCGGCTCGCCGACCGTGGTCGGGAAGGCGGGATTTGAACCCGCGGCCTCAGCGTCCCGAACGCTGCGCGCTGCCAAGCTGCGCCACTTCCCGTAGGTAGCCATGTTACTCGCTGTCACCCCGGGCCGGGCGGAAGGTAGCGAGCCCCAAGCTACGTTACCGGTCGCCCCGGCTTGAGCGCACCACACCTCGCGGCCGATTGTTTGCCGGGGAACCTCAACTCAACTCGCGAGCTACGGAACGAACTTGTAGCCGAGGCCGCGAATGGTTTGCAGGTGCTGGGGATTGTGCGGGTCTGCTTCGCACTTCGCGCGCAACCGCTTGATGTGGACGTCAAGGGTGCGCGTGTCGCCATAGTAATCCGCGCCCCACACCCGGTCTATCAGAGCATCCCGCGTCAGGACGCGACCGGAGTTCTCCATCAACAGCTCCAGGACCTCGAACTCCTTGCGCGGCATGTGCACGAGCCGTCCTGCAACGGTTACCTCGAAGCGTTCTGCGTCGAGACGAATTCCGCCGCCTTCAAGAACCACCGACTCCTCGGACGGCTCGCTGGTGCGACGGAGCACGGCCTTCATTCGCGCCATGAGCTCGCGTGTGCTGAACGGTTTGGTGACGTAGTCGTCGGCGCCAATTTCGAGGCCGACGATGCGGTCAACCTCCTCGCTGCGAGCTGTGATCATGATTATCGGCACGTTGGAGCTCCTGCGAATCTCCTTGCAGATGTCCTCTCCGCTCATACCCGGGAGCATCAGATCGAGCAGCACGAGGTCCGCTCCGTGCGCGCGGAAACGGCTGAGGCCGTCTAGGCCGTCGGGGACGAGCGCTACCTCGTAGCCTTCGCGCTGCAGCTTGTACTCGAGCGCTTCGCCGAGCGCTTCCTCGTCCTCTATGAGAAGGATCTTGGGCACGTATGCCTCTCTTTCACTTTGCCGCCGACTCTCTCGCGGCCTGCTGCTCGAGCCTGTTCGGGAGGCGAACCGTGAAGGCCGACCCCCGCCCAGGCTCGCTGTCCACCGTCACTTTGCCCCCGTGCAGCTCCACCGCGTGCTTGACTATGGCCAGGCCGAGGCCGGTGCCGCCCCGGTCGCGAGAGCGGCCCCCGTCCACCCGGTAGAAGCGCTCGAAGACGCGCTCCTGCGCTTCGAGTGGGATCCCCATCCCGTCGTCGGTAACAACGACCTCGATCTCCTGGCCGCGGCCCGCCACCGACAGACGGACCGCTCCGCCGCGCCCGGTGTACATGATTGCGTTGTCGAGGAGGTTGCGCAGCATCAACCCGATCTGCTGCGTGTCGCCGCGCACCCACAGTCCGGGCTCCACCTCGTCGTAGAGGCCCATGTACTTGTCCACGGCGGAGGGGAGGGCTGCTCTCAGCTCGTCGCGGGCCACCGCCGACAGGTCGACGACGTCGGCCGGGGCGCGCGTGGCATCCTCCAGCCGTGAGAGATCGAGAAGATCGGTCACCAACTTGCCCAGCCTCGCCGCCTCGGTGATCATCCGCTCCGAGAAACGGCTGGCCGCCTCCGTGTCGTCGCCCACCGCGTCGTGCACCGCCTCCGCCAGAGTCTGCAGGCTTGCTACGGGGCTCTTCAACTCGTGTGACGCGTGTGCGACGAACTCCCGGCGTATGCGGTGGGCCCGTAGCTCCTCGGTGACGTCCCTCATTGCGACGACGATCTCTTTGTCCCCGAGTGCGCCGGCGCGTACATGCAGCTCCCGGCGCACCGGGTACCAAACGCGCACCACCCGCCCCCCCTCAGCGCCGCGGCCGGTTTCCTTTCGCACCGCGGCGGAGAGATCACTCGAGGGCATGTGGCGGGGAAGCGAGCCGTCCCCGAAGCCGAGCATCGCGCGTGCGGACGGGTTGGCGACCAGGGGACGGAGCTCGTTGTCGAGAACGAGGATGCCCTCCGTGACGCGAGCCAGCAGCTGCTGGGTGCGTTGTGCCTCGGTCTGGGTCACCTCGGCCTGCCGAAGCTCGGCGTCCCGAGCTGCCCTCAGGGCGTCGTAACGTGTCCTTTGCGTCCAGGCGTAATAGCCGGACGCGGCGGCCGCGCCGGCGAGCAACGCGATGAGGATTCCAAGATACGGGTTCATGATGTGCTCGCAGGGCAGGTCTTCATGATGTGCTTGCGCGGCAAGTCTAGGGGACTTGCCGCGCTCCGAGGCCCCGGCCACGCACTCGTCTCGTGGAGTTCACACGCTGTTCAGATCCCGGTAACCGTGAAGCTGCCGGCACTTTAGGCGAGAGGATTATCAAGACGAGGTTATGGTCCGAGCCCTTTTCAACGAAGAACTCAACGTCGCCGAGTTGCATGTCTTTAGCGAGGCGGACCTCGTTCGCGAGCAGTTGCAGCTCGTGCTCGAGGCCCTCCCAAGTTCGTGCGCGCTCGCCCCTACCCGTCCGATTCCGCCATGATCATGCGACTCACCGAGATGGGGGCCGCGCCGGAGACATGATCGATACTGCCGTGGCCGCCCTGTCGCGCCGCAGCGTGGAGCTGGCCGAAGCGCTCGCAGTCAAGGACGAGCTCCTCGACAGGCTCAGCCGTGGAATGCTCGATGACCTCAAGAAGTACGCAATGAACGAGGACGACTTCACGTGGGCGATGAACCTGGTGCTCGTGGCCCGCCACCTCGAGCGCATGGGAGATCACATCGTGGATATCGGCGAGCAGACCCATTTCCTCGTAACCGGCGTCTTTCGCGAGTTCACCGACGCCTCTCATCCCGGCCGGGCAGATGCGCTAGGTGAGTGAGCAGAACATCGGTCGATTGGTCGCCCCAAGGGCTCGTCTGAAATGTCGCGCCCTCTGCCGGCTTGGCGGTTGATGGACGGGGTGGATTTGCGGTTGCAGGGCCAAGGCGCGAAGCGTGCTCACCAGCCCTCGTAGATATTGTAGGACTTATCGGACTGGTTCAACAGATCATGGGGCCATCGCTCCGTCGCGTTTACCTCAGGGGTCTACAGTCAACTTCTTGACGGCAACCTAGGACGAGCCGGCGGCGCGATGAGTTTTCCGCCTCGCTGCCGTCATAACGTTGGTGAGCTGCGACCCGCAGGTCACCACGAGGGCGGAGGGCATGTCTCGGGAAGGAGCACGGATGACTGAGGTACGGGTACTAGTTGGTACACGCAAGGGGGCCTTCGTCCTGACGTCGGACGCGAGGCGGGAGCGATGGGACATCGAGGGGCCCCACTTTGCTGGGTGGGAGATCTACCACCTCATGGGATCACCCGCTGATCCGAACCGGTTGTATGCGTCGCAGTCCACCGGCTGGTTCGGGCAATTAATCCAGCGCTCCAACGACGGGGGCAAGACGTGGGAGCCGATGGGTAACAAGTTCGGGTACGACGGCGTCCCCGGCACTCATCAATGGTACGACGGCACGCCGCACCCGTGGGAGTTCACTCGAGTCTGGCATCTCGAACCATCGTTGACCGATCCGGACACAGTCTATGCCGGGGTTGAAGACGCCGCCCTGTTCCGCTCGATCGACGGCGGTCAGACCTGGCACGAGCTCTCCGGACTGCGCGGCCACGACTCAGGGCCGTCCTGGCAACCAGGTGCCGGTGGGATGTGCCTCCACACGATCGTTCTGGATCCCAACGACCCCGGGCGGATCTTCGTCGCCATCTCGGCTGCTGGCGTGTTCCGGACCGACGACGCGGGCAAGACGTGGCGACCGGCGAACCGTGGTCTGCAGTCCGAAGGCATCCCCGACCCGGATGCCGAGGTTGGCCACTGCGTTCATCGCATCGCCATGCACCCGTCGCGTCCAGACGTGCTGTTCATGCAGAAGCACTGGGACGTCATGCGCAGCGACGACGCCGGCGAGTCATGGCAAGAGGTCAGCGGTAACTTGCCGACCGACTTCGGTTTTCCGATCGAAGTTCACGCGCACGAGCCCGACACCGTCTATGTCGTTCCGATCAAGAGCGACTCAGAGCATTACCCGCCCGACGGAAAGCTGCGCGTGTACCGCAGCCGGACGGGCGGACACCAATGGGAGGCGCTCACGAAAGGTCTGCCCCAGAGCGACTGCTATGTCAACGTGTTGCGTGACGCGATGGCCGTCGACTCGCTCGATTCGTGCGGCGTGTACTTCGGTACGACCGGCGGGCAGGTGTACGCATCGGCCGACGCCGGCGACAGCTGGGCGCCCATCGTCCGAGACTTTCCGGCCGTGCTGTCCGTCGAAGTCCAGACCCTGCCATGATTCGCGTCGTGATCCCGGCACATCTGCGGACGCTCGCGCACGTCGACGGCGAGGTGGAGCTCAACGTTCAGGGCCAGGCTACGCAGCGCTTGGTCCTCGACGCGCTCGAGGCTCGCTATCCGATGCTGCGCGGAACACTCCGTGACCACGTCACTCATCAGCGCCGAGCGTTCGTGAGGTTCTTCGCGTGCGAGGAGGATCTATCCCACGAACTGCCGGACGCTCCCCTGCCCGAAGCAGTCGCGACTGGGGACGAGCCGTTTCTGATCTTGGGGGCTCTTGCGGGCGGCTAAAGGCATCGGCCTCGGCGCCGCGCTAACGTAGTAGGGCGCGGTCTCGATTCGAGCTCTGGCATGGATCACGATGATGACACACGCGACCCTCGGAAGCATCGCGATCGCTTACTACGGCAGGCCGATCCGGTACGCCGCAGGCAGGCAATAGGAGCCACTCGCCGTTGATGCGCGGGTCCGCGAACCCATTACCCGGTGACCAGCGCTGGTCATGACGAATGTCTCGGAAAGCCCGATGCGAAGAGCCACAACGAGGCGCTGCGATGCTTGACGCGGTGACTCGCCGGCCACGTCTGCCGCATCATGATCGCCGACGAGCCTATGTCTAGGCCCCGCTTAACTGCGCGGCGTCAGCCGGAGCAGCGTCGCCTCCGGCCTGCAGTTGAAGCGGATGGGGGAGAAGGGCCCGTTGCCGAGACCGGTGCTGACGTGCAGCCATCCTTGTCCGACTGGGTTGAGGCCTCCGGCCAGCCGGGCGGGCAGCGACGAGTTGGTGACCAGCGCCCCGATGCCCGGCATCCGCACCTGGCCTCCGTGAGTGTGCCCCGCCAGCACCAAGTCGAAGCCCTCGAGCAACCACGGGCTGACGACATCCGGACTATGAACAAGCCCGATGGCGAGATCGTCCTTTTCGCTGCGCCGGATGTGGCCGGTGCGGTGGCGTCTGAGGTAGGGGTCGTCGACCCCGGCCATGCGAATCCGCCCGCCCGGCCCGTCGAGGAGCTCGGTCCGGTTGGCGAGGGACACCCAGCCTGCCGCGGCCAGGCCCGCCTCGAGGCGCTGCGTGTCGGCCCTCGGAGGCCGGATCTCGTCGCGGCGTCCGGAGAAGTACTTGACGTAGCCTTCGAACTTCGGCTGGTAGTAGTCGTGCGACCCGAGAACGTAGAAGCGCCCCAGTGCGGCCGGCAGGGCTCCGAGGAGCGCCACGATGGGATCGATGCCCCCGTCGCCGGTGATGAGGTCGCCGGTTGCGACCACTATGTCGGGCTCCTGTGGAAGGACCCCGGGCAGGCGCTCCAGAAAACGGATCAGGGGCCTGTTTCGGGACGAGAGATGGGTGTCCGAGACGTGGAGCACGGTGATGCCTCGGGCGGAGCAGCGCACGGGCACCCGCTTTTCCGCCACGCGATACCAGCGGCGTTCGAAGCACGCGTAGGCGAGCAGCCCGGCCCCCGCAGCCGCCGCCGTGCGGAGGATTTTCATCCGGTCGAGGATACTTGGGCGTCGCCCGGTGGCCGGGCGCCCGGCTTCACAGGAAGCTCACAGGGAGGAAGGAGGGGCGGGAGAGCATGCGGCTGTCTTTGCGTTCCAAGCTCGCTTACGGCTTCAGCCTGCTTCTCATACTCATAGCAGTGCTCGGATGGGTCACCCTGTCCCTGTTCGGCTCGCTGAGGGCCGTGCAGCGCAGCATCCTCGAGCAGGCCGTGCCGGAGCTCGTGGCCGTGGACGAGGTAGTGCGCTCCTACACGGCTCAGTCGGCCGCCGTGCGCGGCTACCTCATCGGCAGCGAGCCTGCCCTGCTCACGCAGTTCAGGACCGAGGTCACCATCGCCCGCGAGTGGGAGGAGCGGGCCGGTGAGCGCTTTGCGGGCCGGGAGAAGCGCCGCCTCGACCGCCTCGTGCAGACCGGGCACGCGTTCCAAGAGCTCGTGGACAGAAGGGTTCTGCCTCTCGCTCAGCAGGGGCTGCGCTCGCAAGCCTTTCGAGTGCTGTCCCAGGAGGGAACCAACCGCATCATGCGAGTCGAACGGCTGGGCCAGAAGCTGCGGGCTTCGCAGATAAGGCTCGTGCAGGCCAGCGAGGCAGACCTGTCGACCCGCTCGAACCAGGCCGTCGTGCTGCTCTCGGCCGTCATCGTGTCGGCTCTTCTGATCGGGGCATTCGTAGCCTTTGCCCTGCCTCGCCGGCTGTCGCGCAACCTGTCCCGCCTGGTGGAAGCCGCTCGCTCTATTGGGCGGGGTGACCTCGACCAGCACGTCGATATCCACTCAGGCGACGAGGTCGAGGAGCTGGCAGTTAGGTTCCGTGAGATGCAGGCCGGCCTCAAACGCCTCCAGCAGCTTGCTTTGCAGGACCAGGAGCTGGACATCGCGGCCTCCATCCAGCGCCGTCTGCTGCAGGGGTCGGTACCGCAGATCTCCGGCCTCACGGTGACTCCGCTGCAGCGCCAGGCCAACCTCGTCGGAGGCGACTGGTACGACGTGGAGGCGTCCACCGAGGAGGTATCGATTGCCGTGGGGGACGCCTCGGGCAAGGGCATCGGGGCGGCGCTCATGGCCACCGTGGCCCTGTCCTTCCTGCGGGCCGAGCACAGCCTGGGCGCCAGCGGCAGGAGGGTGATCGAGCGGGTCAACGACGCCCTCATAGGCGCAACCGAACCCGATTCGTTCACGACGCTCGTGTACGTCGTCGTCGATGTGAAAACCGGTGTCGCCCGATGGCTGAACATGGGACACCCTTCTCCCTTTATCCTTACGACGAGGGGAGACTCGAGCACCCCCCGCGGCTACTACCTCGAGGGCCTGCGCAACCGGGCCCTTGGGTGGTTCGAGGAGCCCGGCTTACAGGAGACGGTGGTGAACCTCGCCGCCGGCGACCGGCTCATATTGTTCACGGACGGGTGGCTCGAGGCGAAATCTCCCGAAGGCGAGATGTTCGGAGAGCGACGTCTCGGCGAGGCGCTGATCCGCCTGGCTACGCTCGAGGCAAGTGCGATCGGTGAGCAGCTGGTGGAGGAAGTCGAGCGCTTCGCCGCCGGTAAGCTCGACGACGATCTCACGATGCTGGTGGTCGAGTTTGCAGGTGCGCCAGGAAGGACCGGCGTCGCTCAGTAAGGGACGGGAGAAAACGCGTGGCACAGCAAAAGGTAGAGATCGAGATCACAGACGCCGAGGGTTATCGCGTGCTTCGGCCCGTTGGCGACCTCGACGTCTACACGGTGGGTTCCTTGCGCGACGCCATCGGCCGGATGATCGACGAAGAAAGCCCGCACATCGTGGTCGACCTCGACCAAGTGCCGTTCATGGACTCCTCGGGGCTCGGGGCGCTCATGGGAGGCGTCCGGCGCCTGAGGGAGGCCGAGGGCGACCTTGCCATCGCCTGCACGCGCGAGCAGCACCTGAAGCTGTTCGCGATCACCGGTTTCGGCGAGGGAGTGTCCATCGCCCAGACCGTCGAAGAGGCTGCCAAGGGCTTCCGCAGCTAGGCATCTTCTGGCACCACCCATTTTGACTAGTTCTCTTTAGCTATGGGCCTCCCCCCAAGGAGGGGTGAAAAAGGGTCCCGATTGGCTATCGAATCGGCGCCTTCCCACTACTAGTGTCTTCATAGACGCCGCGTGCGCGGCGCCGGGGTGCGAGATCGAGAGTAGGGAAGCTGCTGTGTCGACCATTACCATCGATCAGGACTGGCGAGCCCTCGCGAGCTGTACCAAGACCGACCCCGATCTGTGGTTCGCGGTCGGGGCCCGGGAGCACAAGCTGGCCAAGAAGATTTGCCGCGAGTGCCCCGTGCGTCGCGACTGTCTCGCTTACGCAATGGACGAGCCCGTCGACCACGGCGTATGGGGGGGCCTCACCGAGAGGGAGCGACGTCGTTACCGCAGGCAAGCCGGCGAAGAAGGCTGGCGCTCTCTGCTCGTGTCGAGCAGACCAGAAGCGAGAGCCGTCTAGTCTCGCGAGCAGGTGCTGAGCGGGCAAGTTAGGCGCCGCTACCACCTATTCGGCATGGGCCACCGAAGCGGCCGGCGGCCGACCGATGCTGGTTAGCGGAGCGTTAGCTCGAGGATCACACACGACTCGCGCCACCCGCGTGCGGTGTCGGCCGGGGGGCCGGGCGCGTTGAGCCGCTTCTCGGCGAGCTTGAGCGCTAGCTCGTCCCACTCGGCGCCCGCAGGTACAACCCGCACTCGCGCAGGTAGCTCCGCAAGGCGGATGTTCTTATTCTTGGCGCGTACGGTCACCGTGCACTCGGTCATCGCTTCCGCGCCCTCGAGCCGCTGCTCTCTTTCGCCGGACAGGACGTAGAGCCTGGGCCCGTCCGGCATGTACCACACCGGCATAGATCTTTCGCTGTCCTGCGCGCGCCAAGACAGCCACACGATCGTCGATTTCTTGAGCGCGTCCTGTACGAGCGGGTGCTCGGCGGTGCGGCCGCTCACGAGCGTGGTTTCGGTCTCGGTGTGCGATAACGGGCGGACACGTTGCCTCCGCTCTCGGCGAAGAGCTGCTGCGCGACGGAGGCGAGGCCGGGAAAGTCGACGGCTTCGCGCTCGAGATAGGGAACGCGCACCCAGAGGTGACGGGGGATCCTGCGCGCGAGCGAATCGAGGTTCTTCTCCTCGAGCTCGACGACGCGCATGAAGGCGCTTTCGTTGTCCAGCAGCTTGGCGAGGAGCCGGCCTGTGGCGTCGCCCTTCTCGAGGCGATCGAGCTGGCGTGGACGGACCTCGATTCCGTCACCTAGCTTGGGATGCACACGGTTGACGACGAGCCCTCCGAAAGGCAGTCCCGACTCGTTGAGGCGCGAGGCGAAAAAGGCGGCCTCGGTCACGGAGTCCTCGGCCGGAGAAGTTATTACGACGAAAGAGGTTGCGTCAGACTGTAGTAGCCGCGCGACGTCGCGTGCTCGCTGCTTGAAGCCGTCGTACATGCCTTCGAGATTGCCGAAGAACTCGGCAGTGTCGTCCAGCACCTCAGCTCCCACGATGCGCTTCACGAGTCGCAAGAACGTTCCCGCGGCCACGTTGGCCACGCGCATGAAGCCTCCGCCGGCTTTCATGTAGGGGATGAGGAACCAGCGCAGCACGCGACTTTCGAAGAAGTCGGTCATGCGCCGCGGCGCGTCTAGGAAATCAAGGGCGTTGCGCGTCGGGGGTGTGTCGATGACGATGAGATCGTAGTCGCCCTCCGAGTGGAGCTCATAGAGCTTCTCCATCGCCATGTACTCCTGGGTTCCAGACAGAGTCCCCGAGATGTTGCGGTAGAAACGATTGGCGATGATGCGCCGTGCTTGCTCGCGCGTCGGCGCGTAGCGCAGGACCACGTTGTCAAAGGTTGTCTTGGTGTCGAGCATCGCCGCGTGGAGCTCGCCGTTCGCCTCGAGTCCGGCCGAGGAGAACTTGCGCTGGGGGATCCTCACGGGATCGTTCGTCAGCTCTTTGAGGCCGAGCGACGACGCCAGCCGGCGCGCAGGGTCGATTGTGAGCACGGCGGCCCTCTTGCCCATGAGGGCAGCTTGCAGCGCGATCGCGGCGGCCGTAGTGGTCTTGCCGACGCCACCGGAGCCCGCGCACACGATGATCCTCTTCTTGGCCACGAGCTCCGCGATGGGGTTCATTGCTCGTCGATCCGCATCTCGACGACGTCGGCAAGGGTCTCGATGTCGGGCAGCTCCAAGCCTGCCGAGAAAAGGAAGGGGAGCACCGCCACCGGTTCTTGCACCTCGCGCTTGAGCTTGCGCAGGTGCGAGGTTTGGATGGCGCGGCGGGCTTCGAGGAAGTCGTGATAGCCGGCCAGCGCCTGCACATCCTCGTCGTCGAGCTTCACACCTGCGCTCTTGCCCGCGGCCGCGAAGCTGCTCCACTCCTTGGAATCGGCGAGGCGCGCGAACGTCTTCTCTTCGTCTCGGGTCAACAGGTCGGAGTAGACCGCGTTGGCGAACACGGTGCCGGTGGACAGCCCGACCTCGTCGCGCACGGCGGTGACGGTCTCCAGGGTTTCCGTGACCGGCATTTCTTCCGCAAGCGTCACGAGATGAATGCGGGATCGGGCGGGATCGGTGAGCATGGCCCGCAGCCATTCGGCCTGCCGCCTAATCGGTCCCACTTGCACGGCGTCCGATAAACCCGCGGGGGCCGACAGGAAGTTCTTCATGTGCCCGGCGGCCGGTGCGTCGACGACGATGGTGTCGAAGCGGTGGTGTGTGCCGCGGCCCTGCTCGAGGTACCAGATCTTGCCCAGGACGAGGATGTCCTTGAGGCCGGGTGCTGCGGTCGTGATGTAATCGACGAAATGCGTGCTGGTGAAGGCGCGCGAAATCCGGCGCATGTGGTACTGCACGCGTAGATACTCGCCCAGCGCCTCCTCGGGCATGATGTTCAGACCCCAGACCCCGGGCAGGAGCTCGTTCGGCTCATAGGTCAGCTCGCGCCCGCCCAGAAGACGGGCAAGGGTTCCCTTGCGGTCGACCTCCGCCACACACACCTTGCGTCCGTGGCGGGCGGCAAGAAGCGCAAGCGCCGCCGACACCGTGGTCTTTCCGACGCCGCCTTTTCCGGATACGACGAGGATGCGGGGAGCGAAGAACTCGTCGAGAAGCATCACAGTGTTCTATCAGGCCGCCGGGCCCTCTCGTTTGGACTGCGGCGTGGGATCATTGAGTCGTGCGCCCGAAGTTGTTCGTTTGTGGTGTGACTGGGGCACTCGCCCTGTTCCTCGTTGCCGTGTGCGCCTTGGCCCTTGCTCCGCGGGCGCAGGCGATGTCCCCGGTCGTCCGCATCATCGAGCTCGACGGAGGAATCGGACCGGCCTCGGCCGACTACCTCGAGGGGGCCCTTGACGGCGCGCAAAGGGACGGGGTCGCCGTTGCCGTGATAGAGCTCGACACCCCCGGCGGACTGAGCTCGTCGATGCGCTCGATCATCTCCAAGATGCTCAACCTCGACGTTCCCACCGCCGTCTGGGTAGCCCCGAGCGGAGCACGCGCCGCCTCGGCCGGAACATTCATCACCTACGCGGGGGACCTCGCCTATATGGCCGACTCCACGGAGATAGGCGCGGCCAGCCCCATCGATATCTCGGGCAGCGACGTGCAGAGCACTCTTCGAACCAAGATCTACAACGACGCGGTCGCTTACATCACAGAGATCGCCAAGCAGCACGGCCGCAACGCGTCATGGGCCGAGAAGGCGGTGCGTGACGCCGCTTCGATTGGGGCAACCCAGGCGGTGCGCATAAACGTCGTGGACGGCATCGCTAATAGCTCGCGACAGCTCCTCCGGCAGATGGACGGGCAGACAATCACCCTCGGCGATGGTTCGACTCGCACGCTGTCCACCTGGGACGCCGCTGCGGCGCAGCCGACCGTAACCGTGCAGCGCCAGTCCATGAACGTCTTGCAGAGCCTTCTGCAGGTGATCGCCGATCCCGATCTGGCCTATCTCTTGATCCTCGCCGGAGTCTTCGGAATCGTGGTCGAGGTCTTCGTGCCGGGTTTCGGGCTCCCGGGCGTTCTCGGCGCGACCGCGCTGGTGCTGGGCTTTTACGCCCTTAGCGTGTTGCCGACGAACTGGGCGGGCGTTGCCCTCATTGCCCTTGCCGTCGTTCTCTTCATCGTCGACCTTCACACCGCGGGGCTCGGGGTAGGGACGATCGGCGGGGCGATAAGCCTCGTAGCGGGCGGCTTGATCCTGTTCTCGGGCGCAGGATCCCAATACCAGGTCAGCATCGGACTCTTGATAGCAAGCGCGGCGGGCTTCGTGGCTTTCTTTGGCTTCGCTCTGGGGGCCTTGATGCGTACGCGCGGCAAGCCCGCAACCACGGGGGGTGAGGCGCTGCCGGGAACCCTCGGCGAAACTACAACGAGCCTCGTCCCCCATGGCACGATCCGGGCCAAGGGCGCGTTGTGGAAGGCTCGCTCGACCGGAGACAGGATCGAGGCGGGCCAGCGCGTCCGCGTCGTGGATTCGAGGGGGTTGGTGCTCATAGTGGAGCCGCTCGATCCCCGCACTTAGCTGCACCGGGCGTAAGCTGTAGCTTCAACCGGCAGGAGGGGACCCTCGCATGGGCTTGATCGTTGCCATCGTAATCGTCGTAGTTCTGCTGTTCGTCTTTGCCGCGTCCGTGCGAGTCGTGCAGGAGTACGAACGCGGCGTCATCTTCAGGCTCGGGCGCGTCATTGCGGGAGCCAAGGGGCCGGGCCTGTTCTTTCTGATTCCGATCATCGACCGCATGGTCAAGGTCAACCTTCAGATCGTGACGCTCAGCGTGCCTCCTCAAGACGTGATCACGAAGGACAACGTCACGGTGCGTGTCGATGCAGTCGTTTACTTCCAGGTGTTCAGGCCGGTGCAGGCGGTAATCGAGGTCCAGAACTACATGTTCGCGACGTCTCAGATCGCCCAGACGACACTGCGCGCCGTCCTGTCCAAGGCCGATCTGGACGACATCCTCACGGACAGGGACAAGCTCAACGTCGACCTCCAGCACATCATCGACGACGTGACCGAGCCGTGGGGTGTCAAAGTTGCGCGCGTCGAGATCAAAGACGTGGACTTGCCGCAGGAGATGCAGCGGTCGCTGGCGAGGCAGGCCGAGGCCGAGCGCGAGCGGCGCGCGAAGATCATCAATGCCGAGGGCGAGTTCCAAGCGTCCGAGCGCCTGGCGCAGGCTGCAGAGGTGATTGCCCGCCATCCGATCGCCTACCAGCTGCGTTACCTGCAGACCGTGACCGAGGTTGCGGCCGAGCAGAACTCGACGCTCGTGATCCCCATTCCCGTCGAGATGCTCAAGGCATTCGAGGCCGCGTTCGGTGACAAGGGCGTCGTGTCCGCAGGTCCTGCCGCGCCGGGCGCGCCGGCGCCGGTGTCCTCGGATCCTCCCTCGTCGAGCTCAAGCGACCCCTCCTCCTCCGGCCCCGGCCCCGTCGGCCCGCTGCCCGGCGAGTCCTGAGAGCCTGTCAGCGAGCTTTTCGTTGCGGGCCGCGCTGCAGCGCGGCTGCCACCTCGTTCACCAGCGGGGTGCGCGCCATGTCCTCGATCGTCATGGGAAGGGCGGAGGACCAGTTGGCACGCTCCGTGGAAGTTCCCGGCTGATTGACCCGCTCCTCTATGCCGAGAGCGTCCTCGAGCTGCGCGCTGAGGATGCGTGACGGCGCTCCTGCAAGGGCGCGGTAGGCGGCCCCGATCACCTCGGTCACCTGCGCCTCGGAGGACACACCCGCGCGCTCGATGAGCCGGGTACGCACGGCCTCCACGAAGCCCTCGTCGGGGGCAAGCCCCATGGAGCGCTGCGCGTTGACATCGGCGCCGCTCCACAGCCCGGCCACCGTGGGCAGATCGTGGTTGGTCAGGGCCGCGAGCGCCAGCTCCGGGTACTCGGCCGGCGGAGTGTCCTCGAACCACAGCAGCCTGTAGGACATCACGTGGCGGCGGGCCAGCTCCTCGCGCACACCCGGCTCCACCGTGCCGAGGTCCTCGCCGACGACGTATGCGCCCGCCCGCTGGCTTTCGAGCGCAAGCACATCGAGCAGCTCGGGGGCCGGGTAGCGTACGTAGGCGCCGTCGCGCGGCGTGCCGCCCGCGGGGATCAAGAAGAGACGCCAGAGACCCATGACGTGGTCGATGCGCAAGCCGCCGCTGCCTCTCAGCGCCGCGCGCAGCGACCGAATGAAGGGCTCGTAACCGGCGGCCCTCAGGGCCTCCGGGTTGAAAGCGGCGACCCCCCAGTCCTGACCCTCGGCGTTGAAAGCATCGGGGGGAGCTCCGACGGTGACTCCCGCAGCGAACGAGTCCTTGAAGAGCCACGCATCGGCTCCGTCGGGATCGACTCCGATGGCGAGGTCGTGCAGGAGCCCCGTGTGCTCCGAAGCCCGCTCCAGCTGCTGCTCGAGCAGCCATTGCTCCCAGGCGAAGAAGCGCACGCGCTCTGCGTGTGCGTCGCGCCACCGGGCGACGCTGGAGGAGCCCGGGTGGCGGTAGGCGACCGGCCACGTGCGCGGTGGGCCTTCGTGTGCCTCGTCGAGAGACATGAAGGTGGCGAACGACTCGAGCAGCTTGCCTTCGCGTCTGCGGTAGGCGTCAAAGGCCTCGTCGTTCACCCCACGCTCCCAGATCAGCTCGAGGGCCCGGCGCTTGAGATCGAGCACCGCGTCGCGGTCTATGAGCCTGGTGGAGTTGAGCGCGCGGCCCGCGGCTGCCAGCTCCTCGAGCCGCGCTCCGCACGCGCCGGCACCCGGCACCTCGTGAACGGCGATGTAGAGGGGGTTGCGCCAGCAGCGACTCGAGGGCGAGTAGGGGCTCGGCTGCTGGCGCGGCTTGCAGGGCGCGGCGTGCAGCGGGTTGATCATCGTGATGCCGGCGCCCTGGCGGCGTGCTCCGGCAGTGAAGGCGGCGAGGTCTTCGAGGTCCCCGAAGCCCCAGCTCGTCGCCGAGCGCAGCGCATACGCTTGAATCGCCCACCCCCATGTCCTCAGGTCTGCCGGCAGGTAGCAGCGTCCGGGGGACACCACGAGCAGCCGGTCGCCGCCGTCGCCGACGAGACGGTGATAGCCGAGTGGCACCTCGGCCGGAAGGCTGTCTGCTACCGCAAGGGAGCCCCCCTGCTCGAGCCACAGCTCCCCGGGCGGGATGCGTGCACCGGAGCCGCGGCGAGCCGTGAGGATGCAGCTCCCAGACGCCTGCCCCTCCTGCCCGCCCAGCGCCCGCCGCAGCGCTGCGGCCGTCTCCTTGGAGGTGGGGTGGTAGTCGCCGGCGGTGTCGTAGTAGCCGTCGTCGATGCCCCAGGGCCCGGCGCTCGTCACTTGCCGGGCCGGCCCTCCGGCGAGCACGAGTGGCACAGCCCGTACAGCTCGGCGGTGTGTGTCACGGACGTGAAGCCGTGGTGCGTCGCCGTCTCGCCCGCCCACCTCTCCACGTCGTCGCTGGCCACCTCCACCGAATGCCCGCAGGCGCGGCACACGAGGTGGTGATGGTGCTCACCCGTCGTGCAACGCCGGTAGATGACCTCGCCCTCGCCGTTGCGCAGAACGTCCACCGCGCCGCCTTCGGCAAGGGTTTGCAGGGTGCGGTACACGGTAGTGAGCCCTACGCTCACTCCGTCGCGTCGTAGCTCGTCGTGCAGCTCCTGCGCGGTGCGGAAGCCGCGCGCCGCTCCGAGGGCACGTTCGATTGCGTGGCGCTGGCGGGTGCTGCGCAGTCCCGTCTCGGCTCGCTCGGCCATGCAGTCAGTTTCCCACCGTCACGCGCCGCGCGAGCGTGGCCGCCGCGAACACCCCGATGGCACTCAGGGCGATCGTCGCAGCCGGAGCGACGTTGGCGTAGAAGGCGAGGATGAGGCCGGCGACGCTCACCGCCAGGCCGACCCCTGCGCTTGTGAGAACGGTCGCCGAAAAGCTGCGGGCGAGCTGCTGCGCGGCGGCAACGGGCAGCACCAGCATCGAGGCGACGAGCAGGATTCCAACGACGCGCATGGCGACGGCTATGACTACCGCGGTGGTGATCGCGATGAAGAGGTTGAGCGCGGTGACGGGAAGGCCCATGGTGCGTGCCACCTCCTCGTCGTAGCACGCGGCGAAGAGCTCCTTGCGGAGCAGTGACGTGGTCACGATTACGGTGGCGGCGACCGCTCCCATGACCACGATGTCCGACGACGTGACCGTCAAGACGGAGCCGAACAGGTAGGCCACGAGACTAGTCGTTGACTCCTTCGAGAGACCCGCGAGGAGCAGCCCGGTGGCGATGCCTCCGTAGAAGATCAGAGCCAGAGCGACGTCGCTGGCGAGGCGGCCCCGCTCGTGCAGGACCTCGATGACTATCGCTCCGGCAATTGCCGCGCCCACGGCCGTGTAGAGCGGCTGGGTGTGGGTGAGGAATCCCGCAGCCACACCGGCGAAAGCGACGTGGCCGATTCCGTCGCCCATGAGAGAGAGCTTTCGCTGCACGAGGTAGACGCCGATGGCCGGCGCCGTCAGCCCCACGAGGGCCGCGGCGATGAGGGCCCGGCGCATGAACTCGAAGCTGAGGAAGGTCACCGGCGCGGCCTCGTATCGCCTTCGCCGGGATGGTGATGACCGTGGCTGGTGTGCACGCGTCCGGCGGCGGGCGGGCCGTCGTAGACGATCCTGCCCTCGGCGAGAACGACGGCGCGGTCTATCAGCGGCTCGAGGGGGCCGAGGGCGTGCTCGATGAGCAGGACCGCCAGCCCGTCTCGCTTGAGGGTCCTCACGGTGTCCGCTAGGGCCGACTGCGATTCGAGGTCGAGCCCGGCTAGGGGTTCGTCGAGAACGAGGGCCTCGGGCTCGCCGGCAAGAGCCCGTGCGATGAGGACGCGGCGCTGCTGTCCGCCCGACAAGCGTGCCACCGACCTTCCCTCCAGGCCATCTAGGCCGACGAGCTGCACGGCGGAGCGCGCTGCGGCGACGTCGCCGCGCGCGAACGGCAGCCAGCGGGCGGCCCGGGGCACACGCCCCGAGCGGACGACCTCGAGCACGGTCGCGGGCACGCCGGTGGTTGCGGTGAAGCGCTGGGGCACGTAGCCGACTCGCTCCCACTGCGAGAAGCGCTCGAGCGGCTGCCCGAACAGTCTCACCTCGCCGGCCTCGAGGGGCAAGAGACCGAGGAGGCCGCGCACGAGCGTCGTCTTGCCCGAGCCGTTGGCGCCGAGGAGCGCCACCACCTGGCCCGCCGTCACGGTGAGGTCAATGCCCTTCAGCACCGGCGCGCGGCCGAGCCTGATGGCGGCGTCCGTCACCGCAAGCGCGGGCTGGGCCGCCCCCCCGACGGTCACCTGCACCCCAGAGCCGCGGCGAGGGCGCGCAGGTTGGCTTTCATCGCGCCCAGGTAGCCACCCGAGCTGGGCCGGCTCTCGATTGGGTCGAGGACCGCGGTGGCCGCTCCGACCTCGGACGCGATTGTGGACGCAAGATCGGTGGTGCCGAGACGCTCGGCGAAGATCGTAGTTGCGCCCGTGCGCGTGGCCAGGTCTGCAATCCGGGCGAGCGACCCGGGGGGCGGCTCCGCCTCCGGGTCCTGCGCTATGGCCACCTGCCTCAGCCCGTAGCGGGCCGCGAGGTAGCCGAACGCAGCGTGGCTTGTGACGATGTCGCGCCGTGCGCAGTGCCCGAGGGCGCGGCGGTAGCGGTCATCGAGTTGCACGAGGACGCGCCGCGTGGCCGCGGCACGCCGGGAGTAGGTCCCGGCGTGGACGGGGTCGGCGGCGCGCAGGGAGCGCGCCGTGATCCGCACTATCGATTCCATGCGGCGCGGGTCGAGCCACACGTGCGGATCCGAGGCGACGGCCCCGGCGACGTCGACCGCCCTGCCCCCCGCATCGGGCGCCGCCGCTTGGACTGAGGGCTGAAAGGCGTCCCCGACATAGAGCAGGAGGTTTGACGAGGCGATGCCGGCGACCGCGCGCGGCGCCAGCTCGAGGTCGTGGGGCTCGACCCCGGGAGGCGTGAGGTCGGTCACTGCCACGCGGGCGCCTCCGACCCTGACCGCCGCCCAGGCGAGCGGGTAGAACGCGGCGACGACGCGCGGCTTGCGCCCGGCGGTGTCCCCGACCACGCCGCGCCCGCACCCCCCCGCCCCGAGTGCTACGAGGACGACAAGCGGCAAGACGAGAAGCCGGGTCGGGCGCATGCGCTCAGCTTGGCGCAAATGAAAATCATTGTCAATAAAGCCGAAAGGGCCCCGCGCGCCGTAGGCTCGCGGTCGTGCCCTCTCACCCTCCCCAGCCCCGGTCCTCGCAGGACGAGGAGCCCCTCCTGCGCATAATCGCTCGCAGGACGGTGTGCAGAGCCAAGGGCAAAGCCTGGAGCCCGCACTTCTCGCGCATGCTCTTTTTCCAGGGAACCGGCGCGGCCGGCGACGCGCTCGTCGCCCTGGCTCTGGCGGGGTCGCTGTTCTTTTCCGTGCCCGAGACGGAGGCGCGCGGGCGGGTGTTCCTCTACCTCGCCCTGACGGTGGCCCCTTTTGCCGTCATCGCGCCCTTTCTATCGGCTTTTCTCGACCGCTTCCATTCGAGCCTGAGGTGGGCGACCGTCATAGCGGCAAGCGGCCGGGCACTTCTCGCCTGGCTCCTCGCCACCCGGCTTCACTCCCTGTACCTGTTTCCGATTGCTTTCGGCGTCCTCGTCTTGTCCCGGGCGGCCCTCGTAGTGAAGGGGGCGCTGCTCCCCCAACTGGTGCCGGAGGGCAAGACCCTGGTGGCCGCCAACTCGTCGGTATCGCGCGTCAACGCGGTGGCCGGTCTCGCGATCGGCCTGCCCGGTCTCGGCCTCATCTACTGGCCGGGCGTTCACGTCGAGCTCCTGTTCGCCGCGCTCGTGTACGTTGCCGGCGTGGTGCCCGCCCTCCGACTGCCGTCCGGACGGGGCAGGCGGGCGGAGCACGAACGCATGAACGCCCGCACCGCGATCCGATCGATCTCCGTTCGCCAGGCGGTGGTCGCCACTGCAGGGCTCCGGCTGCTCGTCGGCTTCCTCGTCTTTCACCTCGCGTTCGCACTGCGGCGCGCCGACCTCGGGACTTTGGGCCTGGGTTTCCTCGTGGGCTCGGCGGCGTTAGGCGGCCTCGCCGGAGCGGTGCTGGCCCCGCGGCTGCGGAGGCTGCTGCGTGAGGAGGGCATCGTCGCCGGGGGGCTCTTCATCGCAGGGGTGGCGGGGATCCTCGCCGGCTACTGGTTCTCGCTGACGACTGCAGCGGCGCTCGTGTTCGCCTTCGGCATTGCCGCGGGGGCGGTGAAGCTCGCCTTCGACTCCATCGTGCAGCGCGAGGTCCCCGAGGGCGCCCGCGGCTGGGCCTTTGCGCGCTTCGAGTCCGTTATGCAGCTTGCGTGGGTGGCGGGCGGCCTCGTGCCCCTCGCGATACCTCTTCCCGGCGGAGGAGGAGTGATGGGCGCCGGGGTGCTCGCCAGCCTCCTTGCCCTGATCTTTGTCGCCGGACGGCGCAAGGCCCGCACCGCGCGCGCCTCCTAGACGGCGCGCCGGTCGCCGTTGCAATAGCATCGCCGGATAACCGCCGGCCGTCTCGACGGGCGCGCAGAATAAGGCGCGCAGAACAGCGCGCCGGCCGTCGGTGCCAACAAGGGGTGACCATGAACATCGTCTTCAACGGTTCGGAGAAGCCCACGCTGGGCGTGGAGATCGAGGTTCAGGTAGTCGATGCGGCGGGCGCGCTGGCAACCGACACCGCCGCCAGCAAGATCCTGTCCCGGCTGGACGACGAGGCGGGCTTCAAGCACGAGCTTCTCGAGTGCACGGTAGAGGTCATCACCGGCGTGTGCTCCAGCGTGTCAGAGGTGCGCGACGAGCTGCGCACGAAGCTCGACAGGTTGATCGAGGTGGCCGGCGACATGGACTACCGCATCATCTCCTCGGGCACGCATCCGTTCTCGTCGTGGGCAGACCAGACCGTGTCGCCCGACCCCCGCTATCACCGTCTCATCGAGGATTGCCAGTGGACCGCCAGACGCCTTCTCATCTTCGGCGTGCACACGCACGTGGGCATCAAATCGGCAGAGGAAGCGATTGCCGTGGGCAACAGCCTGGCAACCTTCATTCCGCACTTCCTCGCGCTGTCTGCGTCGAGCCCCTTCTGGCAGGGGCGCGACACGGGCCTGGCCTCGGTGCGCTCGAAGGTGTTCGAGTCGCTGCCCACGGCCGGGCTCCCCTACCAGGTTCGTAACTGGGGCGAGTTCCAGCGCTTCATGCGCACGCTCATCGGAGCGGGCACGATCCGGAGCATTCGCGAGGTGTGGTGGGACATCAGGCCGCATCCGGGCTTCGGCACGCTCGAGATGCGCATCTGCGACGGCGTCTCGACGATGGACGAGATGTGCGCGCTCGTGGCGCTCGGTCAGTCTCTCGTCGTATGGCTCGGTGAGCGTTACAACAACGGCCTGTCGCTCTTCGAGCACCATGCCTGGACCGTGCGCGAGAACAAGTGGCGGGCGGCGCGCTGGGGGATCGACGCAGAGATCATTCGCGACGAGGAGGGCAACCTGCTGTCGCTGAGGCGGTCGATCACCGATCTGATCGAGCGCCTCGAGCCGACGGCCGAACGACTCGGGTGCCATGGGGACCTACAGCGCGTGCACGACATCCTGGAGCGCGGCACGTCGGCGGACCGCCAGCGCGAGGTGCACGCCCGTACGCGCGACCTCGCCGCGGTGGTGGACCTCCTGGCGCACGAGGCGCGCACCGGCTCTCCCGCGCCCCTGCCCGACGCCGACCTCGTCGGCGGAGTCGTCGGGCACGGCGACCCCCTCGCCGGCGAGTAGCCCCCGCCCCCGTGCCGAGTGGGTGGCAGCGCGCACATTTTCCCGTTTCCCGCTCACTCGCCACAGGCGGTCAGGGGTTTGGGCCGAGAATCCTGGTGTCGCCAGTACGGCGCGTCGCCCCGGTGGCGTCGAGCCACTCGCACAGGGGCACCGCGTACTTGCGCGACGTGCCCAGCAGGTCGCGTATCTGCGCCACGGTCAGAGGCCCCCGCTCGCCGATCGCGGTGCGCACGCACTCCCGCGCCGCCCTGGCCTGTTCCCCGGTCAGGTAGAAATCGCCGATCTTGACGAGCTCTCCGCCGGCGACGAGCGCCCGCAACAAAGCCGGTTCGACGCCGAGGTCGGCAGCAAGTGGAGGCGCGAACCCCGCCGAGGTGAGCCGGGCCAGAAGAGCGCGGGCTGAGGCTTCCTGGGAGGCATCGAAGGCGACGCGGTGTGAGGACAGGCGCACGAGCGCCCCATGGCCGGTGACGTTGCTGAGGCCCGCCAGGAGCGCGTCGAAGGCGCCGGGATCGAGCCTGGTAACGGCTCGGAGAGCTTCGCGCTCGACGCCCCTATCGAGCGGTTTCGCGGCGTGATGGGCAAGCAGCGCGGCGGTGACGGACGCACGAAGCCGCGCCAGCCGCTCGGATGAGACCAGCATGTCGCCCAGCGCGCTCGCACCGGAGGGCAGAGGCTCGTCTGTGGCCGTTCCCGCCCGGGCCGCGGCGTCGGAGGCGGGAAGCAGCCCGGCGTCCTCTACGAGCGCGGCAAGCGACTCGCCGGGAGTCGCGCCGCGGAGCCGGCGCAGCAGCGACAGGCCGCCCGGCGCGCGCCGGCGCGCGCCGGGGAGCGGGTCGAGCACGACGCCACCGGCGATGGTCACCATGCGGCCCGCGTCGCGCAGCACGAACCGGTCGCGCGGCCCCAGCGGCAACTCAGACCTCAGCCACAGGCGCGCATAAGCGGACTCACCGGGGCGCACCTCGTCGCGCTCGATGAGCTGGATGCGCACGGGGGTCTCGGCCGAACCGGCGTGGAACAGGAACGCGCCTTTTTCGCTAAGCGCGTGGTCGTGCCCGGATATCGCCCGGGCCGGGACGCGCAGCTCTACGTCTACGAGCTTGGTCGGGCGCCATATTCCCGGCGCTACCACCGCGTCGCCGCGCTCCGCTCCCGTGCGTTCCAGCCCCGCGAGGTTCAGCGCCACCCGGTTGCCCGGCCCGATGCGCTCGTGCTCGCGCTTGTGACTCTGTATCGAGCGCACGCGGGCGGGTCGCCCGTGCGGAGCGATATCGACGGCGTCACCGACCGCCATCTCCCCATCTGCCATGGTGCCGGTGACGACCGTCCCGGCGCCGGTGATGGTAAAGACCCTGTCGATCCACAGCCGCGCCCGGCCCGTGTCGGAAGCCGGCGGCGCCAGCCCGACGACACGATCGAGCGCCGCGAGCAAGGCGGCGATCCCCTGCCCGGTAACCCCCGAAACCGGAACCACCGGCGCGCCGGCCAGAGTGGATCCTGCGAGGTGGTCTTCGACCTCGGCCACGGCGAAGTCGAGCGTCTCCGCATCGACCATGTCGGCCTTGGTAACTGCGACGACACCATGGTGCACCGAGAGCAAGTCGAGTATGGAGAGGTGCTCTGCAGATTGCGGCATCCAGCCCTCGTTCGCGGCCACGACGAAGAGGCACACCGAGACGCCCCCCGCCCCGGCGAGCATGTTCTTGATAAAGCGTTCGTGCCCGGGCACATCGACGATTCCGATTTCCAACCCGGACGGCAAGGTGAGCCATGCGAAGCCGAGGTCGATTGTCAGGCCTCGCCGCTTCTCTTCCTCGAAGCGGTCGGGATCGATCCCCGTAAGGCGCGTGATCAGCGTCGACTTGCCATGGTCTACGTGACCTGCCGTCCCGATTACGTGCATTCCAGAACCCTACGTCGGGTCAGTTCGCACCTGCGGTCTCGTTTGCGCCGTGCTCGCCCGGGTAGGTCGCCGGGGTGCAGCCCGCAGCGATACTCGATATCGACGGCACTCTTGTGGATACGAACTACCAGCACGCGATCGCCTGGCACCGAGCCTTTCGCTCGCAGGGCCTCGCCGTCGCGCTATGGCGCATCCACCGCCACATCGGCATGGGAGGCGACCGACTCGTCCCGGCGCTTCTCGGGGACGATCTCGACGACGATGTCGTCTCCGCCATCATGGCCGTCGAGAAGGACGCTTACGCGGCGCTCATCGACGAGGTCGAAACCATGCGCGGAGCGAGGGACCTCGTTGTCGATTTGAAGCGGCGCGGTCACGCAGTAGTGCTCGCCAGCTCGGCCAAGCAGGAGGAGGCGGACCGTTATCTCGACTTGCTCGATGTGCGCGACCTCCTCGACGGCTGGACGACTTCGGCCGACGTCGATGCCACCAAGCCAGAGCCCGACTTAGTAAGGTCGGCCCTCGATAAGGCGGGGGGGGCCCGGCCGTCATGGTGGGGGACTCGACGTGGGACTGTGCCGCGGCAGCGCGCGCAGGCGTCCGGTCGGTAGCGGTCCTTACGGGAGGCTTCTCCGACAAGGAGCTGCGCGCTGCGGGAGCCGAGCGCGTGTTCGAAGCCGTCGCAGAGCTGCGCTCCCACCTCGACGAGCAGCCCTTTCGCAACGGCTTCTGATCCGCGGGCGGTTAAGCCGGCGGGCTCTTTGCTACCGCGAGCAGGCCGGCCCCCAGCGCCGCGTCCTGGCCCGGCAGCACCGTACGCAGATCGATCACCACGCGCTCGTCCTCGATCCGGGAGATAACCGGAGTCTCCAGAGCGCGAAGGGCTGCGGCGAGCCCGGCCGCGCCCCGCTGCGGATCGCTTAGTGTGAGCGCCACCGAGCCGATGTCCGCGCCCGGGACTGCTCCCCCTCCGGCCACGGAGCGAGCTGCGATTGCCTCGATCTTGAAGCCTGTGGAGTCGAGGTCCGGCTTGAGGCGCGCAACGAGCTTCTCGGCGCGCGCTGCCAACTCCTCGATGGGGGTCGTCGCCATGCGCCAGGCGGGCAGCTCATTGCGCCGTCCCGACAGATGGGCCGCGGCGGTGGCCTCGAGCGCGGCCAGGGTCATCTTGTCGACGCGCAAGGCGCGCAGAAGGGGGTGCCGGGCGAGCCGGGCTACCAGCTCAACCCGGCCCGCGATGATCCCCGCTTGAGGACCGCCGAGCAGCTTGTCTCCCGAGAAGGTGACGATGTCGGCTCCGTCTCCCAAGGCGGCGTCGGCGGCGGGATCCGTGTGAGCCCAGTGGGCATCCCCGCCGACGAGACCCGAACCGATGTCGAAGAACAGGGGCACGCCGCGTCCCTTGGCCAGTCGGGCGAGGTCGCGCGTCGCCACCGAGCTGGTGAAGCCCACGACCCGGTAGTTCGACGGATGCACCCTGAGGATCGCTGCTGTGTCCGAGGACATGGCTCGCTCGTAGTCCGCGAGGTGCGTGCGGTTCGTGGTTCCGACTTCGACAAGTTGTGCGCCCGAGGCCGCCATCACGTCCGGGATGCGAAACTCGCCCCCTATTTCGATGAGCTCCCCTCGACTGATGATGACCTGTCTGTCGCGACAGAGCGCGGCCAGAACGAGCAGGACCGCTGCAGCGTTGTTGTTGACCACCAGGCTTGCCGGCGCGCCGGTGAGGGCGTTGATGAGCCGCGACGCATGCGCGTAGCGGCTGCCGCGCATTCCCGCGGCGATGTCGTACTCGAGGTTCGAGTATCCCGACGCGACGCGGGTGACCGCATTCAGCTGCTCTGGGCCGAGGGGGACACGCCCGAGGTTGGTGTGGATGAGCACCCCGGTCCCGTTGATCACCGGCCTGAGCAGCGATCCTTGCCCCTCCCTCAGACGCCGGCGCGCGCCTGCCACGACGCGCTCGAAGGATTCGGTTTCGTCACCTGCCGCTCCCCCTTCGACGATGCCCCGCCGAGCCGCGTCGACTGCGAACCGAGCGGCCTCGGCGACGAGCGGCGCGGCATCTTCTCCGGCTAGCTCTGCCATGACGCGATCTACCGGGGGCAGCGCGCGCAGGCGCTCGTTCCGGCAAGGTTTGCGCGTGTCGCCACTACCCACTGGGGCCGGACCTCAAGGCGTGTAGTCGAGGATGCGCCGGCGCATCGCTTCTTGGATCGCCGAAACGCGGTTGTTGACGCGCAGCTTCGAGTAGATGTTGGCTGCGTGGGTTGTGACGGTGCGCTCGGAGATGCCGAGCCGCCGCGCTATTGACTTGTTGGGCAGGCCGCGGCTCATCAGCTCGAGGATCTCCTTCTCGCGCGGGGTAAGGGGTTGGAGGCCGGTTTGCATCTCGGCCTTCTCGTAGCTGGTGAACTGCGACAGGACCTGGCCGGCTAGGTCCTTGTCTATGACCGCGCCGTCACGTGCGATCGTTCTGACTGTTTTGATCACTTCGTCGAGCTCGGCGGTCTTGAGCAGATACCCTGACGCTCCCGCTTTGAGCGCATCGAAGACGAAGTGCTGTTCGTCGTGGCCGGACAGGACTATGACCCCGATATGGGGAAAGGCATCCTTTATTTCGCGCGTGGCCTCGATTCCGTCTTTCTTGGGCATGATTACGTCGATGAGGACCACATCGGGAACCAGCTCTTCCACTGCCGCCACGCCGCCGGCGCCGTCCGAAGCTTCCCCGACCACGGAGATGTCTTGCTCTGTCTCAAGCATAGTGCGCATACCCCGGCGCAGTAGATCGTGGTCGTCTACGAGAAGTATGCGAATCGGCGCGGTCATCGTTCATCCAACCGCGTGCGTGGGTGGATCATAAGAGGATGGTGGCTCGGGACTCGATTAGCTTCACAAGGCACCCAGAAAGCTCATGACGCCTCGCCGAGCAGAACGACCCTTGACGGCGGAGCTGCGCTGGCTCATCGGCGCCGTGGTCGGCACGCTCGCCCTTGCCGGCACGCTCATCCTCGTCGTCTTGGTGGCGGTTGCCCTGCAGCCCCCGTCCTGGATGCAGATACTCATCGGCGTCCTCCTCGTGGCCGGGTCGGTGCTGCTCGCGTGGCTGGTGGCCGAGGCCCTCAAAGCCGAGGAGGGCCCCGGTGGCGGACGGGCTGCAGCTCCCCGGCCCCGCTCCCTGCCACCAAACACCTGATTCGGTGGCATTATCCCCCGATCTGGCACGAGCTTGTTGAAGTTGTGATTTAAGTGGCCGGTTGGGGCCGGCCGATATTGGGGGCATGAACACTATGCGACTTACTGCGCGCTTGGTTGGTGCCGTGATGGGGGCACTGCTTCTGACTTCCGTTCTGGCTCCCGGAGCGAGCGCTTATCAGTTCGACCGACCGCTCAAGGCCGGCGACAAGGGCCGGGACGTCAAGGCGCTGCAAGTGCGGATCGCAGGCTGGTTCCCCGAGCACAACCAGGTCGACTTTCCGATCGACGGGTCGTTCGGACCTAAGGTCAAAGAGGCCCTCACCGCGTTCCAGACCTCCCACGGTCTGAACCCAGATGGGATCACCGGCAAGTCGAATTACCGTGTCTTTGACGAGCTCCAGGACGGTGACGGATCAACCGCTCATTTCGACTGGAACGAGTTCACACAGAACAGCAGCTCCGGTTGCTCGGCCGCGGCCAATGCGTACGCGGGCACCTTCTCCGGGGGGATGGTCTCCCCACAGCGCGCCAAACGGTACGTCAGGCGCCTCATGTGGAGGCTCGAGGCGCTGCGAGCCAAGGCCGGGAACCACGTCATCGGCATCAACTCGGGCTTCCGCAGCTCGGCTTACAACGAGTGCATCGGCGGGGCCTCGGCCAGCCAGCACCTCTACGGAGACGCCGCCGACAACCGAATGGCGAACGTCTCCAACCGCAAGGAGCGAAACCTCGCCAAGAAGAGCGAGTTTTACGGCATAGGCTGCTACTCGAACCTCTCGCACAATCACTTCGATCTGCGCGTTGACAACACAAATCTCCCTTACGCACAGTTCTGGTGGTGGCCGGCGAGGGACTCGCAGGGGCGCGACCTGGACGACGGCGGCAGGCCGTGCCTAGGCGAGACGGGAACGGCGACGGCCTCTCTGGCCGGCGTGGCTCGAGCGCTGCCGGGTGTGGGCTCGCTGATCCCGTCCGTTGCCGAGGTCCACGCGTTTCAAGTTGCCGGCGAGGTCGATAACCTCGGTTCGGGAGACTGAGGGCGGCTCGCCGCGGCGGGCTCGGTACCAAGGCAAATGGCTTCGTCGAGGACGGATGATGGTCCCGGCGGAGCCCTGGGCTTTCTAGAAGACGGAGTTCTACAGTGCGCATTGGAGTGATAGGCACCGGGCACGTCGGTCTCGTGACCTGCGGAAGCCTGGCCACCTTCGGACATGAAGTCGTCGGCATGGATTCTGACGGCGAGAAGATCGTCGCACTCGAAGAGGCTCGCATGCCGTTCTTCGAGCCCGGCCTCGAGGACCTGATTCGCGACCAGACTGCGTCCGGCCGGCTGAGCTTCACCTCGTCTTCCAAGGAGGCGCTCGCCGGGGCCGAGGTCGTGTTCCTGTGTGTCGGGACGCCGCCCAGGGTCTCCGGCGAAGCAAGTCTCGTCGCGGTCGAGACGGCGGCACGGGAGGTAGCCCGGCACGCAACGGGCCGGACCGTCGTGGTGGAGAAGTCGACGGTCCCCGCCGGTACGGCGCAGCGGGTCAGGCGTACGCTGGCACGCGAGCGCCCCGACCTTGCGTCCGACCTCGAGGTCGTTTCGAATCCCGAGTTCCTGCGCGAAGGCTCGGGCGTGCAGGACGCGCTC
The DNA here is from genome assembly GCA_038254435.1 of Actinomycetota bacterium. GTDB lineage: Bacteria > Actinomycetota > CADDZG01 > CADDZG01 > WHSQ01 > JBBSGD01. The sequence continues at coordinate 13,658 of JBBSGD010000003.1, read as the reverse complement.
GGACCCGATCGCATCCTCATCGGTGTCGAGGCCGAATGGGCGGCTGAGGTGATGCGCGACGTCTACGCGCCCGTGCTCGATCGAGGAGTGCCGCTCGTCCAAACCGACATCTCCACGGCCGAGCTCGCCAAGCACGCCTGCAACGCCTTTCTTGCCATGAAGATCTCGTTCGTGAACGCTCTCGCACGCCTCTCCGAGCGCGCCGGGGGAGATGTGGTGGACGTCGCCCGCGTGATGGGGCTCGATGAGCGCATCGGCGACCAGTTCCTCAAGGCAGGCTTGGGTTACGGAGGCTATTGCTTCCCCAAGGACCTGGCGGCCTTCGAGCGCCTAGCCTCGGGCCTCGGCTACGACTTCAGCTTGCTTCGTGAGGTAGCGCGCATCAACGACGAGAACATCGATGCTGCGGTCGAGAAGGTGCGCGACGCGCTGTGGAACCTCGAGGGCAAGCGTGTGGCGCTCCTCGGGCTCGCCTTCAAGCCCGGAACCGACGACATTCGCTTCTCGCCCGCCCTCGCGCTCGGCGCCAAGCTGATCGAGGAGGGCGCCACCGTGGTCGGCTACGATCCGCAGGCGCTCGTCAACGCGAAGGCCGAGGTGCCCGGGCTCGAGCCTGCCGAGGATCCCTACGAAGCTGCGCGGGGCGCGCACTGCGCGATCGTATGCACGGAGTGGGACGAGGTGAAGTCCCTCGACCTCGATCGCCTCAAGCAGGTGATGTCCTATCCGGTGCTGGTCGACGGACGCAACGCGTTTGAGGCCGCCGCAGTGAAGGCAGCCGGTTTTTCCTACTACCCGACGGGCAGACCGGCCATCAAGTGACCACGCGGCGCGCTCAGCGAAGAGCGAGCAGCTGCACGCCCTCGCCCCAACCGAACAGCTTGTGGCAGACCAGGTGGCTCGTGCACAGCTTGGCTTGCAGCCGCGCCCTGTCGCGTGGGTCGACCTGGGCGTAGACAAAGGACCTGCCGCCGGCGTCCCACACCACCTGTCCCTCAGCTCCTGCGCTGTGGGGAACCGTTCTGGCCCGGCCCGAGGTCACGTCTATGTCCACCAGGGTGGTCGCCACCGAGGTCCCGTGGCGGTGCACTGCGGTGGCGACGATCGTGTTTCCGGCCGGCGACCACGCGCCGTCGCCGAGTAACGCCCCCGACAGATGGACGGCCGAGGCGGGCGGCGGCGAACCGAACGGAAGCGGCTCGAGGGCTGCCCTCGTTCCCCTTACGCGCAGCAGCAGGGGGGCCGCGGGCGACACCCCCCACACCTCGGACGGCGACGCAGAGACGGGACGTTGCTGCTGGGGCGAGGCCCCGGGGAAGCCGAGGTAGACGCGGGGCTGGATGAGCGAGCCGGCGACGAGCCGGCGCGTGCTGCTCCAGCCGATGAGGCTCCAGCGGTTGTATCCGAGGACAACCGAGAAGGGTGCTGCCGGGCGGCCGGTCCGGTAGGCCACCACTCGCTCGGCGGACGGACAGCGACCCTTTGCCGGACGCCCGGAGCGGACCCCGGCACAGGCGCTCACCCCGCGGTCTTCCGTGATGGCTGCGAGGCGGGTCCCGTCGGGGGAGAAGAGCGGCGAGCGCCCCGGCCCGGCCGTGTGGGAAGCTCCACCCGAGGTGCTGCCGACGTCTATGTACGGGCGGCGGTAGCCTTCCGGGCCGCTGCCGGCCGGCGATGTCTCCCTGACGTAGGCGTAGCGGCGCCCGTCCGGCGACACCGCGATGTCGGCGCTGGGCAGCGCTGCGAGCTCACGCCGCTTTCCGGTGTGCAGGTCGTACGCGAGGAGCGTCGTGTGATCGGCGTAGAAGAGCGTGATGGGGCGTGCGGGAGACGAATCGAGGTCCGAGGGCGACGCGGGTGGGAGCCCGCCCGGCGAGGGACCGCGCGTCCCCGCCGGCCTACCGGATCCCGAGCAAGCGGCGAGCGCCAGGACGAGCACGACGAGCCACCTGGTGCAGCCCTTGGGGAGTCGCATCGGCGCAATCGTACGTCCGCCCCCCGCGTGGACGCCGGTCACAGGAGGGCCGCCCCCCGCTCCCTTTAGGCCGCGCGCATCGGGGCAAAAGAAGCCGCCAATAACCGTTGACTGGGTTGCTCTTTGGTGGCAAGGTGGGCAGTCCACCCACAGGGCGGCTCAGCCTCCCTCGCAGGCGCCGCAGAGGCGGCATGCGAGCGGAAATAAGCGGCCCGCCCAGGGCGTTGACACCAGTAGCAACCTGTGCGATCGGTAGGTGTCCGCCGCTACGGCGCGGGCACACATCAGGAGGAGGGATTCACCTGTCCGCCATGGACAACCCGGATGTTCTCGAATGGCAGGAACTGGCCTCGTGCCGGGACTACGACAACGTCCTCTTCTTCGGCGAAGAGGGCGAGTCCGAGCTCGAGAAGCAGGCGCGTGAGATGCGAGCAAAGGCAGTGTGCCAGCAGTGCCCGGTACAGGAGCCGTGCCTCGAGTTCGCCATGGAGACCAATCAGAAGTACGGCATCTGGGGCGGCCTCACCGACAAGGAGCGGGCGTCTCTCAAGCGCCGCCGCGCCCGCGCCCGCCGCGCTTCCTGACCCGGCGGCCATGCCCCGGGGTCTGGGCTCTGTGCGTCGTCTAGCCCCCTCCGCTTAGACAACAAGTCCCTTCTTGAGCCTCTCGGCCACTTGCCGGTAGCGTCCCACGGGGACCAGATGCACCCCGTCGAAGGCGCCGGTGTCCTTGATTGCTTCGACTTGCTCGCAGGCCAGCGTTACGCCCAGATCGGGGTCGTCATCGAGCTTGTCGACGATCCGCTCCGGAACTCTGATCTCGGGAACCGCCGCGTTGATGCGACGTGCCATGCGGCTTGAGGCGAGAACTATCACGCCGGGGTAGACGCGGCCGCGAAAATCGAGCTCGCGGCGCCAGGCGACCAGTCGAGAGAGGTTGAAGGTGATCTGCACGAAGAGGAAATCGGCTCGCGCGCGCCACGACAAGGGGCGCCCCGTCCTGGCTGCAGTGCCGATCCGAAAGTCCGGATAGCCGGCGAACAGCTCGCCCGACCCGAACCGGCGCACCTCCTCGATCATGCCGCGCACGGTCAGGTCGGCGGTCCGCCTGCCCTCCTTGGGAGCGTCTCCGTAGACGAACAGGAAGTGATCAACGCCGTAGGCGGCCGAGGTTAGAAGGTCGCGCCGGAAGCCCAGCAGGTTGCGGTCGCGTGCGTTCATGCAGGCGATCGGCCGTCCGCCCATGTATGCGACCTCGTGCGCCACTGCGACGCTCGATACGGTGGCGCGGCCGAGGTGGTTGTCCGGGATGAGAAAGGCATCGCTCACAGGGCTCAGGGCGCGTATCTGGTTGCGCACGTGGTCGATGTCCGGCCGCCGCGGCGGCTCGATTTCGCACAGGATGGAAAAGTGGTCGCTGTCGAGAAATGAGCGCGGCGGAACGGGGGGTCTGGGAACGTCGTGACCGCTCGCTGCCATCCGGCAGTTGTACCAGGTGCAGGGCCGAGGACGGCGTTCGGGGTTGAACGCGTGTTCAGGTGAGTCGAACGCGCGCCCAAAGCCCAAGGCGAAGGCCGCGTGCACAATGGGTGGCGCCATGGTCCTCTTCGAAGAGTTCGCCGCCAAGACTGGAGGCCGTCTCGACGCGCTCGACGTCACCCAAGAAGTCGTCGAGATGGTCGACCGCTCCGGCATCACCTCGGGAAGCGTGCTCGTATTCTCGCCGCACACGACCTGCTGCATCCTTATAGGTGTTCCCGGTGCTGGGGTCGCCGGGTCCCTCGAGGCGGCCATGAACGCGATCGCACCCGAAGACGGCTACTACGCTCACGACGACCTCGACATCCGCACGGAGAACCTCGTGCACGACGAGCCTGCCAACGCGCCCGCCCACATCGTCCACTGCATCGTCGGCAAGACCTCGGAGACCATCCCCGTAACCAACGGACGCATAGCGCTGGGGGACAACCAGCGCGTCCTCTTCGTCGAGCTCGATTCATCGAGGGAGAGGCGGTACTGGATCCAGGTGACCGGCTCATGAGCGCCGCCGGATCGCACGCAGGCCTCAAGAACCCGGTCGCGGGCCCTTCGTGGCTCGTCGACGACCTTCTGCGCGTCGAGTCGACGCTTACTGCGACAGCAGGGGCGTCGGGCAATCCGCTCGTCGCCGAGGCGTCGACCCACCTCGTCACAGCGGGGGGCAAGAGGGTGCGGCCTGCCCTCACCCTGCTCGCGTCGCGCGCCGGGCAGGCAGGGCGCCGGGAAACCGATCTCGCAGCGGCCGCGGTCGAGCTGGTGCACCTTGCGTCCCTGTATCACGACGACGTCCTCGACGAGACAGAGACCCGGCGCGGCGTGCTCACCGCCCATTCCAAGTGGGGCACCGAGATTGCGATCCTGGCGGGTGACTATCTCTTTGCGCGCGGTTGCGCGCTGGGAGCGCAGGCGAGCGGCGAGGTTCCCTTGATCCTGGCCAACGCGATCTCTCATGTGTGCGAAGGACAGATCGCCGAGTTCGGGGCACTCAATGACCCGCGCCGGGCCGTGGACGCGTACATCGACACCATCTCGCTCAAGACGGCGGCCCTGTTTCGCTGCGCATGCGAGATGGGCGCGACCACAGCCGGAGCGTCCGCCGAAGCTCGGGCCGCGCTCGTCGACTTCGGTGTGAACCTCGGACTCGCTTTCCAGGTCGTGGATGACTTGCTCGACCTCGTGGGCGACGAAGCGGTGACCGGTAAGACGCCGGGCACCGACCTCAAGGAAGGCGTGTTCACGTTGCCGGTGCTGATCGCGTGCGAGCGGGACCCGTCGCTGGCGGCCCGGCTCGAGTCGGGCTCGCGCGAGCTGGACGAGGTGCTTCCCATCCTGCGCTCGACAAGAGCCCTCGACGCGGCGCTCGAACGGGCGGCCGACTATGGCCGGCGCGCCCACCGCAGCCTCGAGTCGTTGCCGGACGGGGACTGGCGCCGGGTGCTCGCCATGGTGGTGCACGGGATCCTCGCACAGCTCGATTGAGCAGACGTAGAGGTTCGTGCGTTTACCCACCCACACGGTGGGTGGATGCACCAACCTTCGGCTACTTGACGAGCTTGGGCCCGGCCGGTCTTTCTCGGCCCGGCTCGAGTCGCCTCTCGAACAGATCGACGAGGTGCTCGACGTAAGCCCCCTCGTCGGCCGGGAGCAGATGCTTGCCTCCGAGGATCTCCTGCTCGACGAAAAAAGCCAGGAGCGCATTGAAGAACAGGCGGGCCGCCACTAAGGGGTCAACTTCGGCGCGGACTTGCGGACTCATGCGCGCATCGAGGATGCGTCCCAGCTCACCGATCGACTCCCCGACCGCATCGGCGAAGAAGACCTCCTTCTCTTCGGGGAAGACCTGCACCTCCTGCAACAGGAGGCGGGTCAACTCGGTGTTCTGACGCAGCACGTCGTAGAAGCCGCGCGCCAGCACGGTGAGGAGCGCGTGTAGATCGAGCTGCTCGGCGAGGTCCGGAAGCGCGCGCAGCAGCGGCAGAAACGAGTACTCCTCGATGATCGCGGTGAAGAGATCGCGCTTGGACGCGAAGTAGTGATAGATGAGTCCTTCGGTGATGTCTGCTTGGCGGGCGATGTCGCGCATCGAGGTTCCGTGGAAGCCCTTCTTAGCGAACAGGTGCAGGCTCGCCTTGAGGATGTCCTCCCGCCGGTCTCGCCGCGCCGCCCCAGCAGTGTCGCGCTGCGTCATCTGCCCTTCACGAACGAGCTGTGTCCGCCGCGCGAGCGATCGTTGACCTGGCGGATCAGCTCATCGCGCGCGGCGCGCACCGCTTGCAGGTGGTCGGTGTGCTCGGCCTTGGCGATGAGATGGTTGCGTCCGAACGCAAGCTCGATCGTCACGTTGCTGGCCGGCAAGGAGTCCTTCTTCTGAATGCGCACCTCGGCGTAGATCTCCTCGTAGTTGCTCAGTCGCCGGTCAAGCTTCTCGAGGTCCTTTTGAATCCGGTCGACGTCGTTCTCGGCCAGCCTGCTTCCCGGAGCCGAAACGCGCAGCTGCATGAGCTACCCCCTGTCTCGCGGACGTGGTTCCTTGATGGTAGTCGTTTCGCCGAGCCATGTGAGGAGTGACTCTGGCAGGCCGGCACGAGAAAACTGCGAGGCCACGTGCCGGCGCCCGCGTGCCCCCATCTCCTTCGCCCTGTCCGGATCGGACAGCAACGCAACGATCGCGCCGGCCAGCTGCTGTTCGTTGGTCGCGTCGACTACGAAACCCGTGCTCTCGTCGATTACGGCTTCGGGAGTGCCGCCGGATTTGCCGGTTACGCAGGGCGTGCCGCACGCCGCGGCCTCGAGCAGCACAACACCCAGCCCTTCGATGTCGAGACCCCGCAGCCGGTCGGCGACGGGAAGAGCGAAGACGTCGGCCAGGGCATAGCAAGCAGGCATGTCGTTCTTCGCGATGCGCCCGAGCAAGCGAATGTCCGCACTCGAGCGCGCGGCCATGCGCCTCAACCGTCCGGCCTGCGGCCCCGTTCCGGCGATCAGCAGCACGGCGTTGGGGATCCGCCGCGCGATCCCGGGCATGGCGGCGATGAGCCGGTGCGCTCCCTTGCGCCGCACGAGCCGTCCAAGGCACAGGATGACCGGCCGACCCTCAAGACCCCAGCGCGCCGCGAGCTCGGCCGCCCGCGCGTCGGGGTGAAAGCGCCCGAGATCTACGCGAGCCCTCAACAAAGTGGCGGGAGGCCTTGGAAGGGCGCGCCGGGCGAGGATGCCCTCGACCTTCAGGCGCGTGAACTCGCTTACGAAAAAGAGGTGGTCGGCGCCGGCAAGCGACCTTGCAAGCCGGGAGGCGGGGCCGGGGACGACGGCCGGGACGAGCACCTCGGCGCCGTGCACGATTGCGCTGTAACGAAGGCCCGCGGCAGCAAGGCCGGGGCCGAGCAGGCCCGCAGGCCAGGGCGTGCCGAAGAGGACCTTGTCGACTCCGAGGCGGCCGGCGGTCTCGAGCACCGCCTTGAGCGCCGTGGCCGTGGGCAGGAAGAGCCGGCCTTGGTAGCCGACCGTGGGGTACGGAAGGTCATCGGGAATCGGCTTGCCGTCTCTTTGAGCCTGAGCCATGACGGCAAGCCGCGGCGCAAGCTCGCCGGCAAGCTCCGCGAGATAGCTCTCGATCCCACCCCGTCCGGGCAAGAAGGACGAGGTGACCATGAGCGCGTCCGGCATGGGGCCGATTATGGTCTCAACGGCCGGGAGAGCGGACGCGGCGCAGCTTGTTTGTTACCGGCACCGAAGGCCGCTGGGGTTTATCCTCGCCGTGGCGAAAGCCGGGGAGTCGATTGCAGGCCAGCAGCGACGGGGTTTCGTCGCCGCGGCACTGTCGCTTGTTAGGAGACCGAACATATGCGTCTACGCGTCGTGTCCGGGGAGGAGTCGTTCTTCGACCTCTTCGAACAACTGGCACACAAGGTAGTGCAGGGGGCCGAGGAGCTGCTCGACCTCTTGAAGAACTACACCGACCTCGACCGCAAGGCAGCGCGCGTGGTCGACATAGAGCACGAAGGTGACGAGATCACCCACCTCGTCATGCATCGCCTCAACACGACATTTATCACGCCCTTTGATCGCGAGGACATTCATCACCTCGCGTCAAGCCTCGACGACGTGCTCGATCACATCGAAGCGGCGGCCGAGTACGTGCAGCTTCACCGGATCGAGCAACCCCTTCCCCAGATGGTGTCGATGTCGGAGACGCTCGTCGAGGCGGCGACGCAGACTATGAACGCCATGCCATTGATGCGCAAGATGAAGGGTCTCGATACCTACTGGGTGGAGATCAACCGGCTCGAGAACGAAGGTGACCGTTTTTACCGGCGCACCATCGCAGAGCTCTTCTCAGGCGAATACAAGGCGATGGATGTGCTCAAGTTCAAGGACATCATCGAGGAGATCGAGCAAGGCGTCGACAAGCTCGAAGACATCGCCAACACCATCGAGGGCATCGTGCTGAAGTCGAGTTGATGAACCCCCCCGACTCACGGCCCGGCAAGACAAGGTGAGCACCGAGGCGTGGCTGGTCATTCTGGTCGCGTTGACGTTTGACTTCTTCAACGGCTTCCACGATGCGGCGAACTCGATTGCGACGGCGGTGTCGACGCGCGTCCTGTCGCCGCGCTTCGCCGTCGCGTGGGCGGCGTTCTGGAACTTCGTGGCGTTCATCGTGTTCGGCACCGCGGTCGCCAAAACCATAGGCAGCGGCATCGTCGACATCGGACGTCTAGCGTCGCTCGACATCATCCTTGCTGCCGTGATCGGGGCCATCGCATGGGACATCATTACCTGGTACTACGGACTGCCGACGTCCTCGTCGCATGCTCTAGTGGGCGGCTTGATCGGAGCGGCTTTGGTGGCGGCGGGCCACGGGGCACTCGAGGCATCTGGGATCTACAAGACGGCGATCTTCATAGTCATATCGCCGTTCCTCGGCCTGGTGCTCGGAGTCGTGCTCATGAACCTGTCCCTGCTGGTGGGCCAGCAAATAGCCAAACGGTCGACGCTCGAACGCACCAACGGCGTGTTTCGCAAGCTGCAGCTCATCTCCGCCGGCGCGTATTCGCTCGGGCACGGCGCCAACGACGCGCAGAAGACGATGGGGATCATCACGGCCGTCATCCTCATCGATCACGGACGAGCCGTGCAGGACTTTCACGTTGCATTCCCGACCGTTCTTGCCGCGCAGGCGGCCATCGCCCTCGGAACGCTTGCGGGCGGATGGCGCATCGTGCGCACTCTCGGCTCGAAGATCACCAAGCTTCAGCCCGTCGGCGGTTTTGCCGCGGAGTCCGGGGCCGCTATCACCTTGTTCACGACGGCTCATTTCGGCATCCCGGTGTCGACGACGCACACGATTACGGGATCGATCATCGGCGTCGGGACTACCAATCGTTTCTCGGCGGTTCGGTGGGGCCTTACCGGACGGGTCGTGTACGCGTGGATCCTCACGATTCCCGGCGCCGGCATCATCTCTGCCGTGGCGTGGTACGTCATGCGGCTCATCCCTGCCTCTTTGATGGCAGTGCTCGTGCTGATTGGGATGCTCGTGTGGGGCGGCATCTGGACGCAGCGGCGTCGCCACAGGGCCGGCGCCTCGGATGCCGTGTTCGCGCCGCCCCACTAGGGCCACACCACCGCCGGCGTGGCGCAGGCCGCGGCCGGCCCTCGCTAGACTCGCAACTCATGAGCGACGACAAGGAGCTCTCCCGCCTGCGTGAGCAGGGCAAGGCCGATCGCAAGCTCCTGCAGCGGGCCGCCGAGTCCCTAGCGGAGATCGACAGGGGGGATGGTCTGGCAGACCACAATGCCGATGTCCTGGCCGCGCTCAGAATTCGCCTCGAGGGCAGGGCCCGGGGGTCGCTCGAAGACTTGCTGTCTTCAGCGGGCGAAATAGCGGGCAAACGTGATCTTGGGGACGCCCTCGGCGGGGGCGGGAAGCCGGCCTCTGAGTGGCCCGAGGTCAAGGACGACAAGAAAGACTGGCCCGGGCTCTAAGGGAGCTCGGCGCGCTCCGGAATAGTTGAGGATGCAACTAGGTTGCAGCACGCGTCCCGGCGACCTAGTCAAGGAGAAAGCATCATGGCTCAGACGGATACTGCACCTGTGCTCAAAGATTTGAAGGGCTCGTGGACAGTGGACGGCGCCCACTCGAACTTCGGATTCGCTACCAAGCACATGATGATCACAACGGTTCGTGGTTCCTTTGAGGAAGCAGACGCGAGTTTCACCATTGGAGACGACCTCGCCTCGTCGGAAGCGCGGGCCACCATCAAGACCGCGAGCGTCGACACTCGCAGCGCGGATCGCGACAATCACCTGCGCTCGCCAGACTTCTTCGACTCCGAGAAGTACCCGGAGATGACTTTTCGGAGCACGGCGATCGAGAAGGTCTCGGACCGCGACTTCAAGGTGACCGGCGAAATGACCATCAAGGACACGACCAAGCCGCTCACGCTAGATGTCACCTTCAACGATTACATCGACAAGGACATGTACGGTTCGGCGCGTGCGTCGTTCACCGCCACCGGCAAGCTGAATCGCAAAGAGTACGGTCTGATCTGGAACCAACCCCTCGAAAGAGGCGGTGTCATGGTCGGAGAGGACATCAAGCTCGAGCTCGAGCTCGCGGCAGTTCAGCCGGTCGAGTAGCCCGGACTAGGAGTCGTCCTCGTTACGTTCCTTCAGGAAGTGCTCGAACTCTTGGGCGAGCGCCTCTCCTGAAGGAAGGTTAAAGGGGTCTATCGGATCCCTTTGATCGCTGGCGTCGACTCGCCGCTCCAGTTCGCGCACGTAGGTTTGCACGTCCTCGTCGGCGGCCACCATCTCGCCGACGCGCTCTTCGTATGCGCTCGACGCGGCAGCAAGATCGTCGATGGCGACGGGCGCGCCGATGAGCTTGGTTGTCTGCTCCACGAGCGCCATGGCGGCTTTCGGGTTTGGCGACACGGCAAGATAGTGAGGCACTGCCGCCCAGAGGCTTGCGGACTCGACCCCCGAGCGTTGAAAGGCGTCGTGCAGCACGCCGACGATTCCCGTCGGGCCCTCGTAGCGTGAGCGCTGCAGCCCGAGCTTTTCGATCAGCTCCTCGGCGACGGCGGTGCCGGTTATCTGCACCGGCCGCGAGTGGGGGACATCGGCGAGAAGGGCACCAAGGGTGATCACAAAGCGCACGTTGTGGCGGCGAGCAACGTCAACGACAAGCTCGGTGAACGTGCGCCAGCGAAGATTCGGCTCGGTACCGACGAGCAGCAAGGCGTCGTGCGGAGCTCCGGCTATGCGAGCGCCCCACAGCTCGTTCTCCGGCCAGCCGATGCGGCGAGACTTGCCGTTGATCAGCTGCACCTGAGGACGGGTCGCCTGGAAGTCGTAGAAGTCCTCGGGGTCGATGGAGGCAAGGCGCGTGGCGGACCAGGCGCGGCCTAAGTGCAGCGCAGCGAAGGTGGCTGCGTCGCCCGCGTCGTTCCAGCCTCGGAAGGCGGCGATCAGAACTGGATCCTCGAGCTCCAGCTCGGCGTGCCGTGTGAGGTAGATCGAAGGATCGTCCATGGCTGCTCACTAGGCTACTCGCCCGGATGGCGCGGTCGTTTGGCCGGGGCGCTAGAAGGAGACGGAGTTGCGCTCTTGCATGTGGCGCTGAACCTTGCGCTTAATGCGTTGCAGAGCGTTGTCGATCGACTTGACGTGATTGCCGAGCGTGCCGGCGATCTCCTCGTAAGACTTGCCGGCCATGTAAAGAGAAAGAACCTGACCTTCCAGCTCGGTCAGGTTCTCTTTCATCGAGTCCCGCAGCGCTTCGATCTCCTCGGCGGAGATCACGAGCTCGGCAGGGTCGAACAGGTGTGAAGCCATTAGGTTGTCACCGAGCGTCCGGTAACCCTCGTCGCCGGTCACAGCCGGCGCGTCGAGCGACACCGACGAGTTGAGCGGTTGGTGCTTGTAGCGATTCGCGGTCTTGATCGCAGTCAGTATCTGGCGCGAGATGCAGATTTCCGCGAAAGCCCTGAAGGGGGTCGCCTGTTCGAGGTCGAAATCCCGAATCGCTTTGAAGAGGCCGATCATGCTTTCCTGGACGACGTCGTCTCGCTCCGAGCCCGCAACAAAGAACGAGCGCGCCTTGCAACGAGCGAAATTACGGTAACGAAAGAGGAGCATCTCGAGGCAGCGCTCGTCCCCGTCCCTGACGCCGGTTACGAGGTCATCGTCCTCGAGCTCGTCGAGATGCGCTTCCTCGTCCTTGCGGCTAGCCAAAGCTGCGCCCGTCCCCTGGTCTGAACATTCCTCTTTTTACCATCGCTTCCTACTGGTGTGTCCTCGACTGTCCCGATTTGGGGTACTTCGGTAGGAACATTGGGCTGGAAACCTCTGACGCGGCCTGCCCCACGATGACTAATTTCCCACCCAAAAAGATAGTTCGACCCAGCCTCGGGAGGTGGATTGGCCCCCGCCCCGGGGGTGTGCTCCCCGACTAATACTATGCAGGCTCCAAGGAGGCGAAGGGGGACTGGTGTCCCTCCCGGTCTTCAAAACCGGTGCGCCGGGCGATCCCCGGTGGGCGGGTTCGATTCCCGTCCGCCTCCGCCATATGGCCTGAGTAGGGGAAACGTTGTATTCGGAGCTTCCCCGCTACCTGCCCAGCGCACTCTCTGCCGTGGTCATTGTCAACGGATTGTCAACGCTTCGACTGTGATAACGGGTCGCACAAGATCATCGAGCTTCTGCGCCGCCTGTCGATCGAGTTCCGAAGCCACGGGCGTGTAGAGGTCGCCGGTGATCCCGATCGTGGAGTGTCCGAGTCGCTGTGACGTGACCTTGAGGTCGATGCCGGCGGTCAAGCTCAGGGTGGCGTTGGCGTGGCGCAAGCCATGGAATCCTAGGTCGAATCCCCGCCTTGTCTATGGCGTGGCGGAAGCGCTGCGAGAGGCTCGTGACCCGCATAGGGCCGCCGTCGCCACGATCCACTACGAGGTCGAGTTCTTGCCACGCCACCCCGCAGAGGAGTCGTCGTTCGTTCTGCTCCTTACGGTGAGCTTTGAGGGCCTCGATCAAAAAGCCGGGGAGATAGAAGATCCGGCTCTTATGGTTCTTGGTTGTCTCGAACGAGCCGTCATCCGAGAGGGCTTGAGAGAGTCTCGCTGTGCCCTTCGTCAAGTCGAGATCCATCCAGCGCAGGCCGAGAACTTCTCCCCGGCGCGCTCCCGTGCCTAGCGCAATCAAAGTGGGGAACTTGAGGTCGGTTGCGGACACGGCCGAGATGATGGCCGGCACCTCCCTGACATCCAAGGCTTTGACCTCTTTGCTTCGAGGCTGCGGTCGCTCGATGGCTTCCGCGACGTTGCGTGCCACGTATTGAACGCGGACGGCATCCTTTAGCGCGGTGTAAAGGTGCCGGTGCGCGTGAAGCACCGTTCGCTCGGAGAGTCCCTTGGCCCTCATCGCGTCGTACACGCGCTCAACGTGGAGCGGGCGCAGTTCCGAAAGCTGCAGGAAGCCGATCGCGGGGATGATGTGCAGCCGGACGAGATCGGCGTATCCCTCAAGTGTGCGACGTTTCAGGCTTCCGGTCCGAACGCGGCGCGATTGTTTGGCCAAGCGGTCCTCGAGGAAGCGACCGACGGTGAGGCGCCCAGGCTCGAGGCTAGTTCCGGCGTCTAGGTCGGAGACAAAGCGCGCAAGGGCGCGCTCGGCTTCCCGTTGGTTCCCCTTGAACGTCTTGAATGCCTGTCGGCGCTTGCCGGTATGAGGGTCACGTCCGGCTTCGGCCGTGAAGGTCCACGTGCCTTTCGTGCGTTGTCGCTATGTCCTCTCATCCCTCTCTCCCGTTTGCGCTCACATCTCTTGAATGAGCTGGCGTGTGACGTGACCCCTCCGCTGCGTCTGCGAGCCTTGACCAGGGAGCGTCTTTAGCCTCGTGTTCCGTTTTTCGGTAAGTCCCCTCCGCCACAATCGGAAAGAGTGCTCGACCACCTCGAGTGGGTCGATCGACAGTGCCTTCGCTGCGCCCCCGCTCTGCCTGTCGCCTCTCACGAACTAGGGACCACCTGAGGGTCGGTTTTCTCAGAAACTAGGGACCACCCTTCTCATCAACTAGGGACCACTCCGATCCCCGGAAATCCGTGCCCGGCCGGTGCCGCTCGGTACGCGTTGCCAAAGGC
>JBBSGD010000002.1:0-91996 GCA_038254435.1 Actinomycetota bacterium | reverse complement strand
GCCGTGCACGTGGTGCATGCCGTGCACGTGGTGCTTCGAGCGGAGCATTTCACTGGGGCGCAACCCACACCTCAGATTGGTCAGAATCGCCTCACCCTTCGCGTGATCCCTACAATCCCGACCCCTCCTCAACGATGGGATCATTTCTCTTGCCCGGATTCCCCGGTAGCTGGCTTGCCGCCGCGTGCACCGCCCTGGGTAAGGGCCCGCGGGGCCGCGCGTGCACCACGTGCACCACGTGCACCAGCCATCTGCCGAGGGCGTCACGCGCATGGGCGAGGTGAGCCCGCCTGTCTTCCTCGGCTCAGCATCGTTTGGGCAGGGGCGTGGCTCTACAGAGATCCGGCTCGCCGTCTATTTTGGGTCTATGGCGACCAAACAAGAGTTGAGCTTTCCGGATGGGACTCCCGACGAGACCGAGTTGTTCCTGCGCTGGCTCAATTACCTTCGGGGCGCAGTGTTGCGGAAGGTCCAGGGTCTGAGCGACAGGGACGCTCGATGGACGCCCGACGGCTCATTGATCTCTCTGCTGGGCATCGTTAACCACCTCACCCATGTGGAGTGGAGATGGATCGAGGGCGGGATGCTCGGGCAGAAGGTCAGTAGGAGTGAAGAGGAGTTCAGCCCGGGTCCTGAGCTCACGCTGGATGCCGCTCTTGTCGCATACCGGGAGAGGGCGACTGCGACGGACGCGGTAGTGAGGTCAATGTCGTCACTCGCCGAGCCGGGCAGATGGGGCGATGGCAGGGACCTCCGGTGGGTGCTACTGCACTTGATCAACGAGACGGCACGCCACGCCGGGCACGCCGACGCGACACGGGAGCTTCTCGACGGCACCACCGGAGAGTGACGCCCCCGGCTGTCGTACCCGAGCTGCGCATTTTGACAAAGGAGGCGCTGCGGATCGTGCCGTTCGAGCACCAGTCGCGTGCCGCTCTGGCTCCGCTAGATCAGAATGAGATCGCCGCGATCAAGTCGTGCTTCGGCAGATGGGCGTCTCAAGCGATCATCACCTCCCCCCTGGCCGTTTCAATCCTATTCTCTAAGAGGCCGTTCATGCCTTCCACGAAGGTCAGGGGCAGATCGTTCGGCCCTATCCAGTCACGCATCTCACGCTCCGAGCCGCTGATGGTCAAACACGAAAACTCGCCCGGCGCCGAGGTGTGTCCCACCAGGTCGTACATGGCTTGCCAGCGCTCGACACGGCCCTCGCTGTTCGGCCAGTCGATGAAGAGGGGCAGATGCGGCGGCCCGGTGACTGATCGCCAACCTCTGAGAACACCCGCCTAGTCGGTGATTGTGTAATCAAAAACGTCGATGCCCAAGCGTTGCGACACGACGGTCACGTCGTCAACGAGTAGCGCCCACGACGTGGTCAATCATCGCTTCCGGAGATCTCATGGGTTCGATCCTCGAGCTCGGTGCGGAACAACACGCTCACCCAGGATCGGTAGGGCCGCCACTTCTCTGCGATCTCCGCCAAGCTCTCGACGGACGGGATGGCATCGAAGCCGTATGCATCGGCCATCGCCCTGTGGAGACGCCGCTCACTGAGAGAGAAGTAGTCGGGCTCGCCGGCGCCGCGAACGAGAATCAACTCTGCAGAGAAGTCTCCGATACCGGGAAGACGCTTCAGTTCCGCAAGGACCTCTTCGCGAGGGCGTGACCGGAGCTGCAGCCCGTCGAGCCGGCCCTGCAAAGTCGCCCGGGCGACCGCATGCAGCTGCTCGACCTTCCTCTCGAATAAGCCCGGGAAGCTGCGCATCGAAGCAAGTCTCTGTGGAGTCGGGAAGCCGTGCAGTCGCTGTCCGTGAACGTTGACTTCCTCACCGAGTTCCTCGGTCATTCGCTGCTTGATGCGCGCGGCCTGCAGGATACGGACGCGATGGCCGATGATCGCCCACGCCGCTGCCTCATAGGGAGACCAAAACAGCACTGGCCGCAGCCCCGGATAACTGCGCTGCAACCGCCCCACCATGCGGTCGCGCCTGCCCACGATGGGGAATTCGGACCCGTCTACATCCAGCGACAGGATGCGGGCGACCTGCCTTCGAACCGCCTCCCGATCAGCATCCCCGAAGATCTCGCCGCTGACTAGCTTGTCCGTCTGGCGAACGCACACCCCCGCAGTGGCCTCCCAACTGCCCTCAACGGGGAACGCGAGGTGGAGGTGGCGCAACCCCTGCGTGCCGTCATAAGCGGCGGGCGCGAAGCCCTCGAGGAAGCGAGTGCTCGCCTCGAGCGAGAAGGGACCCTTGGGAGTGATGCGGAAGCTCGTCACGGTGGCACCTCCTGATTGGCTCGTAAATCGATCGGTCACGATCGACGACATAGTCTGAGCGGCACGCTGTCGACGATGGTGCCGCTGAGATCGACGGTATGGGCGTTGACGAAGCTCGAACGACCGGAGGGTGCTGATGCCGACCATCCTGATCACCGGCGGTACCGGCCATCTTGGTCGCGCGATCCTCGCCCGCCTCGCGCGTGACGGCAGCAACGTCCGCGTTCTTGCGCGCCACCCGGGCGAGGATCCGGACATCGAGTGGATCAGTGGCAATCTTGCCACCAGCGATGGCATCGCCGAGGCGCCGCGCAGCGACCGGCACGACTTCTCCGGACCCGAGATCATGCGCCTGGGCTAAATCGCCAAGCAACACCAGGCCGCCCGCGGTGTTCGTCGTTCGCTTGCTCCCTGTTCCACTCCCGGCCGCGCTCGCGCGCGTCGCCGGCGGGCTCACCTGCCCCGGGGGACGCCGTGGGGCAACGACGTGGCTGGAATGGCTCAGCCGCCGGTACCCGCGGACGCAAGCTCACCTGACGGTTAGCGCGCAGCCTTGAAAAATCGCTCGGGCTCAGCGTGGAACCCCCCTGCAGTGGAGGCTGCAGAAGTAGTAGGTCGATGCGCCGTGCTCGAGCGTCGGGGTGGAAGGCAGGACGGCGACCCACCTGGTGAGCGCTTTGACGAGGCGACGAGCTATTGGGCCTCGTGGGCTTTCTTCAGGCCTTCTGTGTCGATCTTCTTCATCTTAAGCATCGCCTTCATGACCCTATTCGCCCTCTCTGAATCCTCGTCTTGCAGCATCTCACTCAAAGCGGTGGGAACAACCTGCCACGACACTCCATATCTGTCCTTCAGCCAGCCACACTGCCCTTCTTCTCCGCCTTCGGAGAGCTTGGCCCACAACTCGTCTACCTCTTCCTGCGTCTCGCAGTTGACGAAGAGTGATATCGCCTCGTTGAACTTGAAATGAGGGCCGCCGTTCAGTGCCGTGAGCTCCAGTCCTTCGAGCTGGAACGTCACGGTCATTACAGTTCTCGCACTGCCCGGCCCTCCGTCTCCATAACGACTCACGTTCAAGATCTGTGAATCCTTGAAAATCGACGTGTAGAAGGTGGCAGCCTCTTCGGCTTCCTTGTCGAACCACAGAAATGGGGTGATTTTCTGCATGGGATCGCTCCTTTACTTGGGCCACTCCTCCCAACACCGAGTGGACCTGCTTGGCCGTGCCTGTGACAACTCTTCGACGATCACCTTCTCACCGGGTCTCCCCTCTGTCGGCTCCTTTTCGGTAAATCAGGACGCTAGACGACACGGCGGGGGGAAACTCATCGGCCGGCCGGCGATTAGCCGCTCCTCCGCGGAGCGGATCTCCTCGACCACCTCCTCACCTAATAGATGATCCGCAGGAACGATGAGTTCGCGACGCCCGTCCGGTCTTAAGAGCAAGAGAGCGAGAGGCTTGCCGCGAACACCCAGCGAGCAGGAGGAGCGCCATGAATTTAGGAGAGCACGCGTTCAGCGGTTTCTCGGTCGACGACACGGCGAAGGCCAAGCAGTTCTACGGTCAGACGCTGGGGCTCGAGGTCTCGGAGTTGCCGCCGTTGGGCCTCCTACAGGTGAGCATCGCCACCGGCGGCAAGGTGCTCATCTACCCTAAGCCCAACCACAGACCGGCCACATTCACGATCCTCAATTTCCCTGTCGACGACGTCGACAAGGCGGTCGATGAGCTCAGCGCACGCGGGGTGGAGTTCGAGCACTACGAGGGCGAGATCGCGACCGACGAGAAGGGTATCGCCCGTGGCGGAGGCCCGACCATCGCGTGGTTCAAGGACCCCGCTGGCAACGTACTGTCCGTACTCGAAGCCTCGTCCTGATACACGACTTCAAAGCCCTTCCTTGACCCGACGGCATGTTGGAGCACAGGCTCCCAGAGAGCTCCGGTACCCACCCCCAAGGCTCATGCGCAGTCACTAATGGAGAAGGGGACGTCGTCGCAAGAAGCGCGTCTCCTGACTAGGCCGCGGTTTTTACAGGACGCTCAAGACTGGGATCTCGAGGCTAGGCAACAGAGAACTTCGGGGATGTATAGCTGTGGCCTGTGACCTGGCGCCGGGCCCATCTCGGCCCCATGAGGCGACCCTCTACCAAGCCCCCGGGCGCACCAGAAAGGTGCTAGTTTTTTCACCTAATCTTCCTGTACTAATAGGACGAAAGGTGGGGAAGCATGCCCGTAGTGGAAGAGCTCTTGGAGCACAACCGCGCATACCAAGATAACTTCTCCAAGGGAAACCTGCCGCTCCCGCCGGCGAAGCAGGTCGCGGTGCTCGCCTGCATGGACGCCCGTCTCGACGTGCACAAGATCCTAGGGCTGCAGGAAGGGGACGCCCACGTTATCCGTAATGCCGGCGGCGTGGTCACGGACGACGCTATCCGTTCACTCGTCATCTCTCAGCGTTTGCTCGGAACGAACGAGATCGTGCTGATTCACCACACCGACTGCGGGATGCTGTCCTTCAGCGATGATGACGTGAAGGATCAGATCCAGCAGGACGTAGGCATCCGGCCGCACTTCGCCCTCGAGTCGTTTTCCGATCTCGAGGGCGACGTTCGCCAGTCGATCGCCCGGCTCAGGTACTCGCCGTTCCTCCCCATCAAGGACCACATCCGGGGTTTCGTCTACGAGGTGGAGACGGGCAGGCTGCGTGATGTGACGCCTCTTAGCTAGCTGTAGCTGGGACGCAGCCACCTGTAGCGGAACCCCCTGACACTTCAACTGCTTAGGCAGCATGACTCCGTGCCTTATCGCGCCAAGTGTTTCGCCTGCCCCCGGGTGGATGAACAGCAGCTGCGGCGAACGGACATGCTCCAACCGTGGACCAACAGGCTGACTGTCCCGCTCTCCAGACCGCGGCGGCGGCCTGGGCCAGGGCCCAGAAACATGCCTCTTACCAGGTATTCTTAGTGGGGCCGGCTGGACTCGAACCAGCGACCAACGGATTATGAGTCCGCTTCGGTGCAAACGCTCTACCTGCGGTTTCTTGTGCTTTCGCAGGTCAGGCAGCCTATTCGGCTGACCTGCGCTGACCGTGGCTACCCTTCGTTTTCCTCTCTTACGGGGACCAAATGGGGACCAGATGGGGCCGTCTCACGTCGGCGCGAGCCTGAGCGTGTGCGAGTCACCCTCACCTTCGCCATCCCCGAGATCGACCGGCCCCTAGCACATTCGAGGGCCCTTGAGCGGGCCATGCGGGCAGGGCTCGAGCGGCCCGAGGTGAGCGCCTGCCACCGCGGCAGGGGCGTGTGGGTCATCGACGTGGCCGGATGCGTGAGGCCGCGAAGAGGGCGCCTGTTAGCTCGCTGATTCAGCCTCTCTTGGGCCCGCGCTTGCGCTCCGCGTCGAGGCCGGCCATCTCCCGATAGACGCGAATCTCCTCGAGGTCGACATAGATGCCGGTGCTGCCCTCGATGTAGACTCTCTGAGCATAGCTTCCGGGAAGTGGTCGCTCCTAGGTCTTGAAGTGATAGCTTCATGAACCAATCGGTACAGATGAGTTCTCGGCAGAAGGGCCTCCCATATGGGAAGTGTTATTGAAGCGGTCGGGTGGGGGATCGTCGCGGGGGTCGCAGGGACGGTGGCGCTCACGGCATCTGAGAAGCTCGAGCAGACCTTCACGAAGCGACCGACAAGCACGGTACCTGCTCAAGTCGGAGCCAAGATCGCGAAGCCGGATCTGAAGAACGGGGCCGACGTCCAGAAACTCAACTTGGTCGTGCATTGGGGCCATGGGGTGATGATGGGGGTCGTGCGAGGATTGCTGGGAGCTACTACCCTTGGTGCTCTCACCGCTTCGATCCTTCACTACCCCCTGGTGTGGGGGGGCGACGTTGCGCTCTATGCCGCCCTTGGCATCGCTCCTGCTCCATGGAAGTGGGGTGGGAAAGCGCTGGCTACAGATCTCTTACACAAAGGGGTGCTCTCGTTAGTCACCAGTCTGGTGTTCATTGCTCTCTACTAACTCGGGGTTGCGTTTCCTAGCGACTCACACAATCCACCGCGCTCCTGATCCGACTGAGCGTAGGAGAACGATGTCCCTGACCGTAACTTGTGCTCAATTGCACACTCAAGAGATCACCCGCCGCCTCCAATTGCGAGCTGCTCCTGGGGATGGGGACGGCGCCCATCACGTGACTGCCGATGCGATGCTCCTGGAGCGTCTTCTGACGATGTAGGTACATCGTCAGAAGAGACCTCAAGATCAGCGTGGTGGGCAAGCTCGCTTCAGCAAATCAAATCAAGGAGGGGAGCTGGCCATCGTCCCGGTACTTTGTTATCGCCTCGAAGACCTCGCAGAGATCGACCTCCCGATAGGGGAGGTGCACATCCGGAGCATGGGCTAAATGAATGTGGGGAACCATTCCCGATCCCCCACCGGTCGGCCCCAGCTCCATGCGAAAGATCAGCCGGCGGGGATCATCGAACGCGTAATGGAAGCTCCAGCGTTCCTGCTCGAGCTGGTCATTGACATCGAAGAGCAGACTCAGTGAACTCCCATCGTAGAAGACAAGGCGTTGACGCGGCACTCTCAGGTAAGTGATGGAGTCGTCCTCAGCGTCGATTTCGAGTTGGACAATCAGCCCGATCCCGTTTTCGTGAGAGCAGGGCTGCCCCGCCTCCAAGCGCTCGAGCCAGCGCCAGTAGTCAGTGAGGTTGCGGACCCAATGCGGCGGCAAGTCCTAAACCGCGCAGCGGTCCCTGCCCCGCAGCCGCCCGAGTGTCGAGTAGGTCTCTTCCCACTCGGCGAAGTCGTCTGAGTCCGGGTGGATGCCCGCGTAGTACCCCTTTGCAAACTGGTCGCTGGTCATCGCGTAGAGGCGCTCGAAGTGCCGGAGCCGGTCCTCCAAGTCCTCAGCGGTCAGACGATCCTCAATCAGTTTCAAGGGCCTCTCTCCTCTCTCTCTCTGGAACCCATTATCGGACTCCCAGAGACGAAAATAAAGCCCCCCACTACGCTTCAGTCGCCGGAGCCTGCCGTCGATGTTGGAGTGCACGTAGGGGCCGCCCCTGTTGAAAGAAGCGGCCCCCTACGTTTCTGGGCGCAGACGGAGCCTAGTAGCGGCCATCGTCTTCGCTCCCGGTTGTCGGCCCCCTACGTTGCCGCGCCGGGTGACGTATGACGCCCACAGAGCTTGATTAGCCCGTGGTGACGCCGCCGAGCTGTGCTGCCGTTCGAGCCCGATTGCCCTCGGCCCAAGAGCGCGCCGCGCTGTCCTGCTCGCTCGGCAACGGTAGCCACACCTGCGCGCCGGTCGAAATGAGCCACAGGAGCCTCGCCACCGGATCGGTCGGCCACGGCGGGCTTGAACGACCCGTGGCCACGCTCGGCCACAGTCGATAGAGGTCGCGCATCTCGGCGAACCGGCCCGAAGAGTCGAACTCGGGCTTGGCGCCGAGTAGTTCCAGGGTCGATTGCGCTCGCCGGATACCCGCGTAGCGTGCTGCTGCCTCCCTCAGTCGGACAAACGCCTCAGTGTCAGCCTTCGGTGCCACGAGAAACGAATCCGCCGATGGGCTGGGGCCGTAGTGTTCGAGCGTCTTGGCGCAACCGCGAGCCTCGGCAAGGACTTGCTCGAGCGCAGGCCGCAAGGACCCGGTGATGATCAGCTCGGCGTTGTCGAGCATGGCTCCCGCGAAGGAGCGCTCGGTGTGCTCAAGCGTGGCGCGAAAAACACGCTGAGTCGCCAGTGCCGCTTTTTCGGCGCCCTCGGCCTGGGCGAGCTGCTCGCCGATGCCCGCCGCGTCGCTGCGACGGAGCGAGGACTTCAAAAGCTTCGCGCAGAGCTCGTCTTCGACGCGAAGCGCCTCTACGACCGGTGGCGCGCTCGAGAGCAGCTCGGCGGCTGCCACGACGCGCTGGCTGGCGTCGAGAACCGCCGGCGGCAGCTTGAAGCCGCCGGCCTCCTGCAAGCCGATGATCGTTGAGGCCTGGGAAGCTTGAACATTGCGCATTGTCTCCTCCTATTGCCTGCCGGCGAGCCGGCGAATGGTTGCGTTCATGTCATGGTTCGGCTTCGGTGAATCTTGGCGCGCGTCCGGCTCCTCCGTCGTGTCGTCAGGATCGCTCCGACGAAGCAGCGCGTTCATGGTGGCGTTCGGACTGCGCTCCTTCTCCTTCCTGTCCTCTTGGGTCATGTTGCTCCTTCGCTGGTTGTGATCGGGTGCGCCGGCCTAGCACGCTTGGGAGTCTCGTGGCCGCTGGCAACGAGCCACGCTTTGCGAGCGTCCCGGAAGGCTTCGTGTGCAACGATGGCCGACTGCCAGTCGTCGCTGCCCTCCTCGTACGATGGCTCTTCGGCGAGCTCGGGCGGGCCATAGAGGCGCCACCAGGAGTCCGCCGAGGTCACGTCCCAGCCGAGCTGCCGGAAGCGCTCGATGGCTACGCGGCAGCTGCCATAAGTCGCGGCCTGCTTCTCCGCGCCAGCGGAAAATGCGTTCAGGTCTTTGACCGTCGCTCGCCCCGAGGCATTGCGGCGAGGCGTAAGCGTTCGTTTGGTCCCCATGCATCTCCTTTCGCTTCGTTAGTTGGTTCAGTAGCCGAGCAAGGGTGGTCTGGTGTCACCCCCGGAAGGCTCGAGATTCAGCTCACGGAGCAGGCGCGCCACGGCCAAACGGCTATCCCTTTCGAGTCCCGCCGCGGGATGCGGTTTGCTTTGGCCATGGCGGTCGACGACGACAACGCCTTCGGCCTCGAGAACGCGGATCGCCTGGTCGCATCTGTCCATCGCTTCGCAAGCTCGCCGAAGCAGCTCGATTTGCGAGGTCGAAAGGAGGTACTCGCCCACAAGCCTTCTGAAAAAGGCCTTCGAGCGGGGGCTCAAATGCGCAGGCGGACTCGGTGGTTTCTTCATTTCACTTCACCTCCCCCCAAGCTCAATCTTTTTGAACCGTATCCGGGCCCAGAAAAGATGAGGAGGCAACGTCTCAAAAATATTTCTAGAATTTTTTGGAGGGTACCCCCACCCCCGCGCCCCTAGCAGGGCTCGAGCAACGGAGCTACGACCGGAGACGCCGGGAGGTAGCCCAACGGAGACGCGCGTCAGGCGCCGCTTGCCTG
The DNA here is from genome assembly GCA_038254435.1 of Actinomycetota bacterium. Lineage (GTDB taxonomy): Bacteria > Actinomycetota > CADDZG01 > CADDZG01 > WHSQ01 > JBBSGD01. Next base: position 82,600 of record JBBSGD010000002.1, on the reverse strand, counting down.
CTCTCTGGCGGCGCGCTGCGACAGACGAACCCTTACGACGCTGCGGCTTGTGTGGCGCTAAGTTGTGTCTCGGGCTCATGCTCTCCTCCTCGCGCCTTGCGTCCCCGGTCGCGGGATGAGGAGCTGCAATGCCACGAGATGCGAGCACCTTGCGCGCGCCGGACAAGTGCAGTACCAATCGCCGCGCTCGAAGCCCAGTCGGTGCGTCTCCTCGGTGCCGCGGCAAGTGGCGTCGATGCGTCCGCCTTCGACGCGAACGATGGTGAGTCGGCCCTCGACGAGGTAGCGGCGGGCCTTGGTCTCGACGTTCTCTCTGCCAACGCGAGCGAGTCGAAGCTCGAGCCCGACGCCATGAGGATCGAGGCCGGTCATGGGCCAACCTCCAGGTAGTCCCAGATCATCGGCACGTCCTCAAGCGGAAGCAACCCAGCACGAGCGAGCAGTGCGGGGACATCCTGGCCGTACTCAATGAGTGCCGAGACGAGCGGAGCCCTCGCTGGATCGTGAACGAGGTCGTAGTACCTCGTGACCGCCGCGTGCTGTCTACGATCAAGGCCGCCGCTCACGGCGCCACCTCCTCGGCGAACATCGAAAGCACCCGGCGCTCGTCCGCCTCGACTGCTTCTAGGACACTGACAGCATGGTCGTCGACGTGGCGGGCGATGCAGTCCGAAACGAGCTGACGCAACCGTGCCGGCGGTATCGCATCCACCTCTACCGACTCTCCGACGAATCCTCGACTGCGGGTGTCGGTCCGCTTGGTCGGACGGGTCGGAAGGTCGAGCGCCGTGATCTGCTCCGCAGTAACGGCGATCCGCTCGAAGTGAATCTCGGCGCCGGGGGCAAGCTCCCGTAGGCGCTCCTCCGTGTGCCTGGAGATGTCGGCGCCGGAAGGATCGTGGTCGCCGAAGTAGTAGAGGTACGTCGGCTTGCCCACCGCTCCGATGGTGTCCGCCGCGCTCGCCAGAAAGCTAATGCTGGGGTAGCCGCGGGTCACCATCAGGGGCACGTCCCACTCGCCGGTCACCTCGTACAGGACGCCGGCGAGCGCATCCTTTTCGAGCCATGCCTCAACATACGCATCCTGTTCATCCCACAGGGCTCGCCGGTAGGTCTGAGCGGTGCGCCTCAGGGCGTCCTCGAGGCTCGAGTACGAGGTCGGCTTGCGCATCCACCTCGTGCTGTCGGCGATCCAGTGGAACGGAATCCGCAGCATCTGGGACGCCGTGTCGTCGGTATCAGGGAGACGGAGATCGGTTAGCAGGCGCACCACCGTCTGCTTGTATTGCGCTTCCGTCTTGTCCACGATCCCCTCGCTCACGAGGCGATAGAAGACCTGGCGGACGGTCATGGGGTGCTCCGCGGCCAGGAGGCGGTGCATGGCGATCTTGATGTCGAGGATCTCAGCACGCGAACGCCGCTGCCTTATTGACCTAGACCCATAGGCGGTCATGAGGTCTCAACCACTTCGGCGTCGAAGGCCTTAGCTATCTCGGCAACGGATAGGGGCTCATCGCCGGGTGACTCGACCAGGTTGCCCTTATCACCAACAAGATTGCATACCTGGTCTGAATCATCGCTCTGACCTGCGGAAACCAGGTGTGCAATCTTGTGAGAGTTAGGACTTGGCCACTCTGACTCAGTGGCGTGAGACGAAAGATTCGTCCGGGACACGTCCTCCCTGCTGAGCTGTTCGCCGCCTTTCGTCTCTGACTCAGTGACGTGAGACGAAACCCCGACCCGAGGCGCGTTTTCCCTGCTCAGGGGGGGTAAATGTTTCGTCTCACTAGGTTGAGTCAGAGGTTGAGACGAAACCCCGTGAGATGAAAGATTTATCCGGGACGCGTTCTCCCGTAAATCTTTCGTCTCACTATGTTGAGTCAGAGGTTGAGACGAAAGACCCCACCTCGACGGTCGACCTTGGGCCGCCTCGTCACGGGTAACACGGACCCCGGCGGTCTTGCGCGCCCGGTGCAGCGTTGCCCGCGCGATCCCGACTTCCGCGGCGAGACGCTCGACCTCTTTGTAGGGCCGCGGGCCGCCGACGAGAAGATCGGCGAGCCACTCGGCGGCCTCGTCGCGCTCGGTACGCTCCTCGCTCGTGGTCGAGCTCAAGATCGAGTCGGCATCCACGTCGAGCGTCTCGCCGAGCCACGCGACGCCGGCCGTAGCGATCATCCCGATGTCGCGGTGGTCGACCTCTCGGCCCTCGACACGGTACCGGAGGGCAGGGACCGCTCGCCGGTCGATGAAGTTGGATTTCCGCAGCACGAGCAGAGACTCGCCCTCGTTGTCGGGATGCTCGCCGACTGCCAGCACGGAGCGCGCGCTAGTGGTGAACCCTTTGGACCCGATCACCCTCATGAGTAGGTCTTTGCTCAGCTCGTTCTTGTTGAAGGTGCCCGATGCCGAGGATTGAGCAGCGATGTCCCTGGGCTACCTCGGCGAGGTGCTGCACGGCTCGCTGAACCTCGCTCTTGCGGTGTGAGTCGATACCATCGCCAAGGTGGGCATCGAGCGGGTCGACCACGATCATGGCTACTTCGTCCAAGCGCTCGAGTGCCGAGGTCAGCGCGGGAAGATCGGCTTCGACCGAGAAGATGCCCCCGGCCGAGAGGCGGACGAAGTGCACACGGTCGAGATTCGCTCCGGCGGCCATGAGGCGAGGGACGGAGATCGACGCCCAATCGTCCTCGAGCCCGACGTAAACGGCATCCCCGGGACGCCCGCGACGATCACCCTCGAGCTGGCCGCGGCTGAGTCGAGCCATGATGTGGAAAGCGATGAGAGTCTTGCCGAATCCTTCGAGCCCGACAAGCAGGCTGACTGCGTTGGCCGGAATACGCGGCTCCCAAGTGAACTCGGGCCGCGTGATTGCGAGGGACGAGGCCTGTACCAGCTCGACGCCGGCCGGCACGCGCCCGGTGCTTTCGAGACTCGTCACCAGCTCGTCGACTTCGGTCGCGGTGGGCTTACTCATGCGCACCCACCTCGGACATCCGGGCCGCGTCGACTTCCCGCAGAAGCCGGCGAACGGCGGTCCCGATACCCGCAGCGTCGGCGTGCTCGGCTTGGCAGAAAGTGAAGATCGACGCGGCTCGGATTAGCTGCACGGTGTTCCAGAGGAACGGGATGTCCACCCCGCGCGCTGTGAAGGCATCCCACCCGCTCACAATGTCCTGCTTGGCGAGCGCGGGTGGCAGCGGTGCGAGCGACGATGCAAGCGCCCACTCAAGGGGAAACTGTGAGCGCCAACCCAGCGAACGAGCCGTTGCACGTGAGATCGGTGCGGGCTTGCGGCGCGGTGCCGGTCGCCAGTCGTCATCGCGACGTGGGAACAAATCGCTCATCGACAAGCCGATAGCGGCCACCACATCTTCGTTCCGGCAGCCACCGTGGCAGAACAGCAACGTTCGGCCGTCGGCGCCTTCGGCAATCGACAGGCTCGGCCAGCGGTCCGGGTGGCTTGGGCACCGAGCACTCCACCCTTTGCCGGTGCGGCGCACTTTTTCGAGACGGCCGAGCACGACCTCGATGGGTCGAGAGGCCGAAACTTGTGGGTGTAGTGCGCTACCCTGAACCCGATCCATGCGTCCTCCTGATGGATTGCCTGCCAGACTGTCGAGCCCCGGATGCCAGCCGGGGCTTGATGCTTTGGGTTCGGTGCTCTTGAGCTGGCGAGCGATTGACTTCGATGAAGTCCTCGAAGTCGTGCTCGTCGATGCGCACCAGGGCGCCGATCTTGACTACCGCTATGCGCCGCTCGAACACGGCGCGTCGCCACCATCGGAGAGTGGTCGAGGTGCGCTCGGCGCACTCCCCCAGAGTGAGCAGCCGGCCGCTCACGAGTGCTCCATGAGGCGCTCGAGGAGCCTCAGATAAGCGATAGCAGCGTCCCCGCGCGGCACGCGCTGCTGCCGTTCCCACCTGAAAACCGTGGCCGGCGACACCCCCAGAGAGCGAGCGACCTCGCCGTAGGAAAGACGCGCCCCTAACCGGATTGAGCGCGCCACGCCGGAGCGCACGAAATCGCGCACCCGGGCCAGGTCTTCGGGTGACTGAGTAGTTTGCATGGCTCCTACATTGGTCGTCCGGGAATGCTTAGGCAAGGTTTTCCCTTACCCCTTTTCTCGGCGAGTTTCGGGATTGTTGGATAGCTTGCTAAGTCATTCCCGATTCGTTACCATTCCCCCCATGAGCCCGAGACCTAAGCGCCCGTCGGAGCTGGACCGAATCCTTGCCAAACAGGAGGCCGAACGCCGGTCCGCCGGCGGCAAGCACTACCCGGTAACCATTGCGGTGCTGGGGCCACAGGATCATGGCTGCGGTCCCTGGCTAGTGACGATGAAACTCGCAGAGGTCAACGGGCGCCTGGAATGCGCCTCGATAACCCTGAGCGTCGACGACTTCCCCCAGCACGTCGTCAACGCCTCGACTTCCCGTGATCTCCCCTTTGGCTTGTTGCTCGACATGGTGCGCGCGACGAACAGCCTGCCGGGGACCTACACAGAAGACGAGGGCGAGAGAGAACGGCGGCGGCGGGCTGTTCATCGGGCCTGGGAACGTGCCCGGAGTAAGCACCGCGGTGGCCGGCCCCCCGAGTACGGCGCGGAGCACTTCCTTGCGGTGGCCGAGTGCTACCGGGAGGCGTTCGAGCGTGGTAATCCCACCCAAGCCGTAGCCGCGAAATGGCAGGTGCAGACCTCGACCGCCGCCAAGTGGGTGTCGCGCGCGCGCAATGAGTTCGGCCTGCTCGCTCCTACGACGAGGGGAAAAGCAGCCGGGGCCGCTACTAGCCATAGGAAAACCAAGGGCTCCACGAAGTCAGCCAAGCGCAAAGGGAGGCGCAAGTGACCGAGCACAAGCTACCCGCAGGCATCCGGGAGCGTGGGGACAAGCACCAGGTGCGTTATTACACACCGGACGGGCGCCGCCACGCGCAAAGCTTCGACGGCATCACGGCCGCCAAGAGGTTCAAGCGTGGCGTAGATGCGGCCCGCGACAAGGGGGAGCTGCTAGACCCCCGCCTCGGAAGTGTCGCCTACGCCGAGTGGGTCGATGAGTGGTGGACGACGACACACCACCTCAAGCCAAAGACACGCGCCGGCTACGGCAGCCTGTTCCGTACCCACCTGCTCCCTGAGTTTGGGGGCACTCGCCTAGCCCGCATAACGACACCGCAGGTGCGCGCCTGGGTAGCGTCACTCGACTCGCGGGGGTTGAGCTCGTCACGTATCCGCCAAGCCTATGGGTTGCTCAAGCTGACCATGAAGGCCGCTGTCGAGTCCGGGTACATCGCCAGGACGCCATGCGTAGGGGTGAAGGTAGCCCGGGCGCCGAAGCGTGATCAGCTCGTAATCGCCCCCGAGCAAGTTGCTGTGCTGGCGGAAGAGGTCACAGAGCCCTATGGGGTCCTCATCTACCTTCTCGCCTACAGCGGGCTCCGCTGGGGCGAGGCCACGGCCTTGCGGCGCAAGAGGTGCGACCCGCTGCGTTCACGCCTCGAGGTCGTGGAGTCCGTGGCCGAGATCGGGGGCACTTTGCACTACGGGGAGACGAAGACCTACGCGCGCCGCTTCGCCCGACTCCCCCGCTTCATCTCTGACATGCTGGCCGAGCACCTCGCGCACCGCGTCGGCCGGGATGGGGACGCGCTAGTCTTCACGGCACCTGGCGGGCAGCCACTCCGCTACAGCAACTTCCGGGCCCGGGTGTGGAATCCGGCTGTGGTGCGAACCGACGAGACTCCTGGCGGGCTTACGCCGCACCACCTGCGCCATACGTGCGCCTCGTACCTCATCGCCCGGGGAGCAAGCGTCAAAGCCGTGCAGGTGCAACTAGGTCACTCCACGCCGGTCGTCACCCTCAACACCTACCTGCACCTGTTCCCAGATGATCTCGACCGCCTATTCGATGACGTGGACGACGCATACAGGGAGACGAAACCGGAACACAAGGGGGACCACAGGGGGACCAAAAGGGGACCCGCCGTCGTCCCGATTGCCGCAAAGGGACGTTGACCTGCGCTTTTATGGTGGGGCCGGCTGGACTCGAACCAGCGACCAACGGATTATGAGTCCGCCGCTCTGACCAACTGAGCTACGGCCCCCGGCGCCGCGGCCACAAGCCTAGACGAGCAGCTCGGAGCCAAACGCCTCGGCTACGGGCATGAGGCCCCCACGCACTGCTCGTCCTGCGCGAGCTGCTCGTGCAACTGATCGATTTCTTCCGGGGGAGGGTCGTTGGCCACGTCTCCGTCGCCCAGCAGGTTGTCGAGCTGATAAGGGTCCTGGGCGAGGTCGTAGTACTCGCGATTCACGACCGCCGATCCGGCCCGGTTGTAGTACTCGACGTACTGGAGTTGCGGGTTGCGGATCGACGCCCAGCGAGGCACCGTACGTGCTACCGGATCGGGGTTGTTGAAGGATTCGGTGAAGATCCTGTTGCGATTGTAGGAGTCGTCCAAGAGCGAGTGCCCGTCCATGGGGAAGAGCTCACGCGGCTGGATGCCGGCAGCCTGGAGCACGGTCGGAGCGATGTCGGTGTTGGCGACTAGGCGGGAGCTCGTAGCGCCGGCCTGAACCGTGTTCGGCCAGGAGACGTAGAAAGGAACCTGAATCGACTCGGTGTAGGGGACGAACTTGCCGATCCAGCGATGCTGTCCCCACAGGAAGCCATTGTCGGAGATGAAAAAGACGAGCGTGTTCTCGCTCTCCCCCAAGTCGTCCAGCTCCCGGTGCAGCCGCCCCATCATGTCGTCAACGGACAAGAGAGTACGCAGCTGCTCTTGGCGAATCTGACCGCCTTCCTGAGGGGTGCCTTGCGCTTCCTGCACATAAGCCGGTTTGTCCGTTAGGCCGCCGGGATCGACTGACGGGTCGCCTTCGAAAACGCTCGGGGGAGGATCCCACTCGGGCACCGAGGCGTTCTCGTAGGCAGGTTCGGGGGTAAAGGGCCGATGTGGGGCAGGGGGCGCGACGTAAGCGAACCATGGACGCGCATCGTTCGCCTCTGTCGACGCGATGAAGTTGGCCGCATGATCAGACACGAACTGAGTTCCGTATGTCTGAACCTGGCGAACGTTGCCGTTGATGTTCCAGAGCGCCCCGTAGTAGGCGCCCGAGGTATCCGTGATAGCCCAGTCGTTGTAGTAGGGGGGGCCGAGGTAGATGGGCAGGGAATTGAAGAACTTGCCGTAGATCCCCGTCTCGTAACGCGCCGCTTGCAGGTACGCGGACAAAGTCGACCTTGGGTCGAGGCCAAAGGAAAGCGCGTTGGTCCTGACCGTGTGGTTGTGCGCAAGGCGGCCGGTCAAAATGGTCGAGCGAGAAGGACAGCAGGTCGGCGTAGTTATGAATGCCTGAGAGAAGCTCGTGCCCTGCGCCCCAAGCCAGTCCGTAGTCTGCGGCATCACCGACATCGTTCCCGGAGGCTGATCGTCGGTGACGACTATGAGAATGTTGGGCCGGGCCGAAGGTGCTTGCGCGGCGTGATCTTGATTTGGACCTCCGCACGCCAGCGACGGCACTACCACGAGCGCGAGCAGCGCTCTCTTTGGCGACAACGGTCAGCACCTCTCCCTCACTCAACCGACATGCATCTGGCCTCCAAGGGTAGAACGCGAAAAACTTTGCCCTAACCATGCGACAGGGTGCATTTGAGAAAAGACTCGCAAACCTGGATAGTCCTGGAAAGCAGCGCGCTTCCGGGCGGCTCCCGCGTTCGCAGCAAGCAACATTGCGCGCGTTCGGGCTCCGGGGGCGAGACTCGAACTCGCAACCCTCCGGTTAACAGCCGGATGCTCTGCCGATTGAGCTACCCCGGAACGGGCCACATCTTAAGCGCTGCCATCGCGTCGGTCGCGCTCGTGCGCTCTTCGGATGCGTGAGCACGCCACTTCTGAGCGCCGACGTCGACAACCCGGCCGGGTCACGGTTGGAGGCCTCACGCAGTGGGCATACGATTCAAGCAGTCACTGTGCTTCAGGGGCTGGGTGGCTCTCGCTAGGCGGCGGAGCGAGCGCTACGCGGCGTGATGAGATCACTACCTCGAGGAGGAGATTCGCATGCGGGGACGTCTGGGATTGCTGATCGGATTCGGGGCCGGCTACGTCCTCGGCGCCAAGGCGGGTACGGAACGTTACGAGCAGCTCCGACGCCTCTACGACAACCTCACGAGCTCGCCGACCTTCCAGCAAGCATCCGGGAAGGCCAAAGAAGCGGTTGGCTCTGGGTTCGAGGTTGCCAGGGACAAGGCTTCTGAGCAAGCAACCAAGGTCGCCGGTGCCGTCAAGAAGGACGACCGGGCGAGCAATTTATCGGTTGCTCCCCCACCCACTCACTAGCGACCACAACTCGAACGCGCCGTAGGGAGGAAGGCGCGCCTCTACTCCAGATAGTCGCGCAACTTCTGGCTGCGGGACGGATGGCGCAGCTTGGACAGCGTCTTCGACTCGATCTGGCGAATTCGCTCGCGCGTCACCCCGAACTTCTTGCCCACGTCTTCAAGAGTGCGGGGCTGCCCGTCAACGAGTCCGAAGCGCAGGCGTATGACTTCCTTCTCGCGCCTCGACAGCGTGTGCAGCACGGATTCCAGCTGCTCTTGCAGCAAGCGGAAGGAAGCACGCTCAAGCGGCACGACGGCGTCCGAATCCTCGATGAAGTCACCGAGGTTCGAATCTTCCTCCTCGCCGATCGGCGTCTCGAGCGATACCGGTTCCTGACTGATTTTCTGGATCTCACGCACTTTCTCCGGCGGTAGCTCCATCTCGACGCCGATCTCGTCGGCAGTTGGCTCACGGCCGAAGTCCTGAAGAAGCTGACGCTGGATGCGTACGAGCTTGTTGATCGTCTCGACCATGTGCACTGGGATGCGGATGGTGCGCGCCTGGTCCGCGATGGCGCGCGTTATCGCCTGACGTATCCACCAGGTGGCGTAGGTGGAGAACTTGTATCCTTTGGTGTAGTCGAACTTCTCGACGGCCCGGATGAGTCCGAGGTTGCCCTCCTGGATGAGGTCGAGAAAGGCCATGCCCCGGCCCACGTAGCGTTTGGCGATCGAGACCACGAGGCGCAGGTTCGCCTCGACGAGATGACGCTTTGCCATTCCTCCGTCGCGCTCGTCCCATCGCAAAGCACGGCGTTCCGAGTCCGATGGGGCATCGTCCTTGAGGCGCTCTTCGGCGATCAGACCAGCCTCCATGCGCTTGGCGAGGCCTACCTCTTCTTGCGCGGTAAGCAACGGGACCTTGCCGATCTCCTTGAGGTACATGCGCACCGGATCGTTCGTCGGCGCCTTGAGCGCCTGCGAAACCTCGCGCCGGGCGCGCACGCGTTCTTCCTCTTGCCCGCCGGGAGGGTCCTCTTCGGGCTCTTCGGCTTCCGCGCGGATCGATTCGTCTTCGACGATGTCAACGCCGAGCTCAACAAGACGTTGGTACACCGCATCGGTGTCGTCGGCCGACAGATCGAGCGGCGCGAGCTTCTCCGCGAGGTCGGCTGCCGTCACCGAGCCTTCTGTGCGTGCATCGGTGATGATCTGGTCTACCTCGGCTTGACCCGATTCGATCTGCGTCACGGTAGCGCCCGCCGGCGGCGTGACCGAGCCCTGTGTCACCCCTCTGCTCTCCGTCACCTAAGCCGCCCCCTGCAGTCTTCTGAGGAGGTCCCGCCGTGCAGCTTCGAGACCGACGAGCTCCGTAAACAACGCGTCATGTCTACCGGGATCGGCCAACGGGTTGATGTCTTGAAGGGTGTTCCGGCGCCCCTTGATCTGCCGCTCGAGGCTGAACACCTTGAGCCGCACGAAAATCTGAGCAATGCGATCTGTCCCTTCAGCGGTGTCTCCATCGTGACTATCTTCCACGCTTACAGCGAGCTCTGTGTACAGCGAGCGAGCGTCCGGCGAAAGCCGCCCGAGGATGTCGCCCGGCTCTGCGCCGGGCAGGTCGCGCGCCGCGCAAAAAAGCTCCCGCCGCGCAGGCGATGTGAAATCGTTCTCGGCCATCTCGTCCGCCCAGACCATGACCTCCGCGGCGTGCGTCAACAACAGCTGCAACGCCTCCCGCTCGACCTTGACGTGCCCCGGCAGGCGGCAATCTCGGTCCTGCGAGGCGGCGCCGCGCGATCCCGAGCGAGCGTCCTTGAGCGCTCGCTCGACTACCTCTTGGTCCACCCCGGCCAACTGTGCCGCTTGCCACGTATATTCGTGCCTGGCAATCGGATCAGGATGCAACCCTAGCACCTCGACCGCCGCGCTCACGGCCCTGGAACGGGCCTCTGGAGTATCGAGTGGGAGCTTCGCAATCGTGCGTTCGAGCTTGAACTCCGTGAGCGGGCGGGCTCCGTCGATTACATTGCGAATGCCCTCGGCCCCCGATTCCTTGACGACGTCGGCGGGATCCTTGCCTATGGGAAGCGGGGCGACCAGCACCTCTATGCCGACGCGACGGTGAAACTCGAAGCCGCGCTCGGCCGCGCTCGAGCCTGCCGCGTCCGCGTCGAACATCAACACGGCGCGGTCGGAAAACTTCTTCAGCAGCTCGAGGTGCGTCTCGCCAAGCGCAACGCCGTTTGTGGCGACGGCCTCGCCTATCCCCGCCTCGTGCAAGGCGATGACGTCCGTGTAACCCTCCACCACCACGGCGGCACCGCGCGCAATCGCGGACTTCGCTCGATCGAGCCCGTACATGACACGCGACTTCGCGAACGCTGGAGTCTCCGAGGAGTTGAGGTACTTGGGCTGCACGTCGCCCAGTGCGCGCGCCCCGAACCCCACGACGTCGCCCTGAAGGTTCCAGGTTGGAAAGAGCACGCGCATGCGGAAGGTGTCGTACAAGCTGTGGTCGCGCTCGCTACGGCGGGCCAGATCGGCTTGGAGCAGCTCATCCGGAGTGAAGCCGCGTTCGAGAAGGTGCTTGCAGAGCCGGTCGCGTCCGGGCGCGTACCCGAGGGCCCAGCGCTCGGCTATCTCCTTCCCAAAACTGCGGCCGTCCAGGTAGCGGCGAGCGTCCAGCGCCTCCGGTGAAGTCACAAGGGTGCGATGAAAGAACTCGGCGGCGGCCTCGTTGGCGGCGATGACCCTCGCCCGGATGCCCGCGGCCTTCTGCTCGCCCGGACGCATCTCTTCGTAGTGAAGCTCGAACCCGGAGCGGCGCGCGAGCCACTCGACCGCCTCGGGAAAGGGCAGGTTCTCTACCTTCTGCACGAAGTGATAGATGTTGCCACCCTCGCCGCAGCCAAAGCAGTGCCACAAGCCCTTGCTTGGGTCGATTGTGAAAGACGGCGTTCTTTCCGAGTGGAAGGGACACAGGCCCTTGAACGTCCGCCCGCCGGCTTTCTTCAGTTGTGAGTAGTTGGAAACGACGTCGAGGATGTCCGCGCGCTCACGGAGCAGCTCGACGTCCTCTTCCTTGATCTTTGCCATCGGCCTCGATCTTCAGGAGATTGCGCGAGCAAGCCATCGCGGGGAAGTTCCCTCATGTTAGTGCCCCGAGAATGGGAGGGCGGCCGCCCACGAGGTCCTCGAAGGCCCGCAGTGCAAAGCGGTCGGTCATGCCGGCGACGTAGTCGGTTGCCTGAGTCCTCGGGTCGTTGCTTCGCTCTAGCTCGGTGGGTGGCGGGTTGTCCGAGTAGTGCCCGAGCAGCGTCTCGAGGATGTGGGCGATTGCCGCCCTCGTCCCCGGAGTGACGCGGCCAAGGTAGACGCGCTCGAAGAGGAACTCACGCGTCACGCCCATGGCGCCGAAGACTTCGGGGCTCATGGTGACCTCGGACGCTCCCTCCGAGACTCTCACGAGATCGGTCACCATTCGCCTGATGCGCTCTCCGTGGGACGGGCCAAGTCCCGTGCGGGTGACTGCCGGCAGGTCCTGCTCGCCGAGGATGCCGGCTCGCTCGGCGTCGTCGATGTCGTGATTGAGGTAGGCAATGCGGTCCGCAAAGCGAGCAATCTGGCCCTCGAGGGTGGCGGGCATCGGCATCGACCAGGTGTGGTTGGCGATGCCGTCGCGCACTTCCCACGTGAGGTTCATGCGCTCGAGCACGTCCACCACCCGCACCGACTGGAGGTTGTGACGAAACCCGGGCAGAAAACCGGCGACCACCTCTTCGCCGAGGTGTCCGAAGGGCGTGTGGCCGAGGTCGTGTCCGAGACAGATGGCCTCGGCAAGGTCCTCGTTGAGCGCCAGCGCCCGCGCTATCGTGCGGGCGATCTGAGTCACCTCGAGCGTGTGGGTGAGGCGAACCCTGTAGTGGTCTCCCTCTGGGGCCAGGAAGACCTGTGTCTTGTGTCCCAGGCGCCTGAACGCCTTGCAGTGAACGACGCGGTCGCGGTCGCGCTGCCAGCACGTCCGCAAGTCGTCTTCGGGCTCGGGCTCGGACCGCCCACGCGACGCGCCGGAGCGCGCCGCAAGGTGCGACAGAGCCGTCTCTTCGAGTGCCTCGGTCCGTCTGCGAAATCGATCCGTCACGATTTGGACGCTAGCATCCGGCTGCGTCAGACAAAGGCGGTATCTTGCCCCCATCCGTCCATGCAGTGCTCTGAGGGGAGCCTCGAATGACCGCCGCCCGAGACCGGAAGAAGGGCGCGAAACGCCGGCGCGCGATGGCGATGGTGCTCGTCACAGCCGTGCTCCTGACGATCGTCTCCGATGCCCTTGCGACGCAGCTAAGCGCATCCAACCGGCCCGCGGCCACAGGACCGCTCGTACGCGACGACGCCTACTACTCGGGTGCGCCGTGCAATCCCGGCAAGAATGCTCGCGCCAAGACGAACTTCTGCTCGTGGCTGTACCGCTTCAAGCCCCGAGCCGAGGACAACAAGAAACGCAACTACGGAGTGCTGTGGATCCAATCGAGTGCCCTCGGCCGCCACGGATGGTGCTTGCGGCGGCTCAACGAACGGCTCACCCTCAGCGACAAGGCCCGCCATGTCGTGAAGGTCCTCGGGAAAGCCCCCGCCGCGTACACAAAGGCCGGCCACAGCGTGCGCAAGAAGGTCAAGCTGCGAGTTACGGCCCGAGGGCACGCGAGAGCTCCCGGGACTCTGGTTCAGCACTACGTTCTTCGCCGAGGCGAGCTGCGACGCTCGTTTGGCACCAAGTCGCGGGTCTTCCGGCTCAAGTGGAGGGGGCGGCCCACCAAGAAGAAGGTCACCCTGGTTGGCGGCCTCGTGGTGTCGTGGCCTGCAAGCCGGGGCGGGCCCCCGGCCCTGTTCCACTCGCTGGTCCCCCAAGCGCAAAAGCCCTGTTAGGCACCGGCTTTCCAAGCGGCGTGCGGGCGCCAACAGGCGCCTACTTCGAGCTCGACTGCGCCTCGCCCAGCACCGCTTGGGCGGCCGCGAGGCGGGCCACAGGAACCCGGAAGGGAGAGCACGACACATAGTCCAGCCCCGCTCGCTCGCAAAAGGCCACCGAGTCGGGGTCGCCGCCGTGCTCGCCGCAGATGCCCAGGTGCAGCTTCGAGTTTGCGGCGCGGCCTTCGGCCGCCGCCATGTTCATGAGTCGCCCGACTCCAGGCTCGTCGATCGTGACGAAGGGGTTGGCGGGAACGAGCTTACGCTCCTCGTACATGGCGAGGAACTTACCGATGTCGTCGCGTGAGAAGCCGAAGGCGGTTTGCGAGAGGTCGTTCGTGCCGAACGAGAAGAAGTCTGCGTGCTCCGCGATCTCGCCCGCCGTTACCGCAGCGCGCGGCAGCTCGATCATCGTGCCGAACTCGATGGGGAGCTCCACCCCCGCATCGGCGAGGACCTTGGCGACTACCGGCTCGAGCTCGGCGCGCATCTGACGCAGCTCCTCGGCCGTCGCAGCCAGGGGGATCATGATCTCGGGACGAGGATCGCGCCCGGCCTTCTTGACCTTCACGGCGGCCTCGGCGATGGCCCGGACCTGCATGGCGTAGAGACCGGGCTTGAGGATCCCGAGGCGCACCCCTCTCAGGCCGAGCATCGGGTTCGCCTCGTGCAGCTCTTCTACCTTTGCGAGCACCTTGCGAGCGTCCTTCAGCGACATCTTCTCGCCGCGCAGCTCGACCTTCCTGTCGCCGCGCTCCTCTGCCACTGCGACGGCCACGGCAAGGTCCACGTGGTTCGGCAGGAACTCGTGCAGCGGAGGGTCGAGGAGACGCACCGTCACCGGCAGCCCGCTCATCGCCTCGAAGATGCCGGTGAAGTCGTCGCGCTGCAGAGGAAGGAGCGAGTCATACGCCTCCTGCTCCTGTGCGTCATCGTCCGCGAAGATCATCTGGCGCACCGCCGCAACTCGTTCCTCACCCAGGAACATGTGCTCGGTGCGGCACAGACCGATGCCCTCGGCGCCGCGCAGGCGAGCGTTGCGCGCTTGCTCCGGCGTGTCGGCGTTGGCGCGCACCTTGAGACGGCGGTGGTGGTCGGCGACACCCATGAAGCGCTCGTACGCCCGCCACAGATCCGTGTCGCGTGCTTCCTCGTCGCCGACAAGAGCAGCATCGAGAAGAGACGGTTCGGTAGGAAGCTCGTCCGCGTAGACGGTTCCGTCGGTCCCGTCGATGGTGATCCACTCGCCTTCCTTCACGGTGACGTTGCCGGCCGTGAACCTCTTCGCCTTGCGGTCGATGCGGATCTTGTCGGCGCCGCACACCGCGGGAATGCCCTCACCGCGCGCCACTACCGCTGCGTGCGAGTTCGTACCGCCGGCAGTCGTGAGGATCCCCTGGGCCGCCACCATTCCGTGGTAGTCGTCGGGCGTCGTCTCGCGCCGCACGAGTATTACCTTGGCGCCCCCCTCGGCGCGCGCCGCGGCGTCATCCGCAGTGAACACGACCTGCCCGACGGCCGCGCCGGGCGAAGCATTGAGTCCGGTCGCGACGGGCTCGGCAGAATCCTTGTCAGTCTGTTTGATCACCGGCTTGAAGAGCTCGTCTAGCTTTCCCGCCGTCAGTCGGTCGCGCGCGCCTGTGTCCTCGTCGATGAGGCCTTCTTCGACCATGTCCTCGGCGATGCTCCACTCCGCCAGGGCGGTGCGCTTGCCGACGCGCGTCTGAAGGAGCCATAGCTTTCCCTGTTCCACGGTGAACTCGATGTCGCACATGTCTTTGTAATGGCGCTCGAGAGTTGCCATGTGAGAGCGCAGCTCACCCCAGGCGGCGGGTTGAACATCGCCCATGTCGGTGAGCTTGACGGTATTACGAATGCCGGCAACCACGTCCTCGCCTTGCGCGTTTGCGAGGTAGTCGCCATAAGGGACCTTCTCGCCCGTCGAGGGGTCACGCGTAAACGCAACGCCGGTCCCCGAGTCATCACCCTTGTTGCCGAACACCATCGCCTGCACGTTGACGGCGGTGCCAAGAGAATCCGGGATCTTGTTGCGCCGCCGGTAGTCCTGCGCGCGCCGGTTGTCCCACGACTCGAAGACCGCCTCGATCGACATGTGGAGCTGATCGGTTGGGTCCTGAGGAAAGGCGCGGCCCGTCTCTTTCTTGATGATCTTCTTGAAGTCCTTGACCAGCTTGGCGAGGTCCTTGGTGTCGAGGTCGACGTCGTTGGCAACCTTCTTGTTTTCCTTTGCCTGCTCGATTGCATCTTCGAAGAGGTCCCCGTCCACACCCATGACCGTCTTGCCGAACATCTGGATCAGGCGGCGGTAGGAATCCCACGCGAAGCGCTCGGACGAGGTCTGCGTGCTGAGGCCGGCGATGCTCTCGTCCGTCAGACCCACATTGAGCACCGTGTCCATCATGCCGGGCATGGAAAAGGGGGCCCCCGAACGCACCGAAACGAGAAGCGGGTCCTTCGGGTTCCCAATTCCCCGGCCCATCGCCTCTTCGAGCTTCTTGCGGTGCTCCGCGGTCTCGTCGAGCAGCCCGTTGGGCCAGTCCCGGCCCGCGGCGCGATAGGCATTGCACGCCTCGGTGGTGATCGTGAACCCGGGCGGCACGGGAAGGCCGAGGTTGGTCATCTCCGCCAGGTTTGCCCCCTTGCCTCCGAGAAGATTCTTGTGGCTTGCGTCCCCCTCCGAGAAGTCGTAGACCCATTTGGTCATGCCGGTGCCTCCGATTGTTGACCCGATATCCGCTGCTTGGTGTCCGGCTCCAAACCTAAGGCACCGGCATCTGCGGACCGTGCATCCCCCCCGGGTCAGGCCGGGGCGTGCTGCGCGAGCAGCTACAGCCTTTCGGTCAGGTAAGCGTCCAATCCGTCGATCGGGATACGGTCCTGGCCCATCGAGTCACGCTCGCGCACCGTCACCTGCTGGTCCTCAAGGGTGTCGAAGTCGACGGTGATGCAGAACGGGGTTCCGATCTCGTCCTGGCGCCGGTAGCGCTTTCCGATCGAGGCAGTAACGTCGAAATCGGTGACGAAGCTGCGCCGCATCGTGCCGGCTATCTTTTCGGCGACCGGTGTCAGGTCGGCGTGCTTGGACAACGGCAGCACCGCGACCTTGAAGGGGGCAAGCCTCCTGTCAAGCTTCAGCACCGAACGTTTCTCCAGCTTGCCCGAGGCCGCCGGGGCCTCTTCCTCTGAGTAGGCGTCGAGGATGAAGGCCATCGTCGAGCGAGTGACTCCACCGGCGGGCTCGATGACATAGGGCACGTAGCGCTCGTTGGTTTCGGGGTCGAGGTAGGAAAGGTCCTGGCCGGAATGAGCGGCGTGCGCCTTGAGGTCGTAGTCGGTGCGGTTGGCGATTCCCTCGAGCTCGGACCAGCCCATGCCGGGAAACTCGTACTCGATGTCGAACGTGCGCTTGGCGTAGTGAGAGAGCTCGTCGTCCTCGTGCTCGCGTAGCCGCAAGCTGTTCTTATCGATGCCGAGGTCCACATACCAGCGCATCCGCTCCTCGAGCCAGTACCGGTGCCACTCCTCGTCCGTTCCGGGCTTGACGAAGAACTCCATCTCCATCTGCTCGAACTCACGCGTCCTGAACACGAAGTTCCCAGGGGTTATCTCGTTGCGGAACGAAGTCCCGATTTGCGCGATGCCAAACGGGATGCGCTTGCGTGTAGTTGCCTGGACCGTCATGAAATCAACAAACATTCCCTGCGCGGTCTCGGGGCGCAGGTAGACATCCGCCGCCGAGCCTTCCGCGGGCCCCATGTGCGTGCGAAACATGAGATTGAAGTTGCGAGGCTCGGTCCAGCTCGGGCCCCGCCCGCAGTGCGGACAGGCTTTGTGAAGATCGATGTGATCGGCGCGCCAGCGATTGTGGCAGTTCGTGCATTCGACCAGCGGATCGGTGAAGGTCGCCACGTGGCCGGACGCCTCCCACACCTTGGAGGACATGATGATCGAGCTGTCGAGGCCGACGACGTCGCCGCGGCTGTGCACCATCGCCCGCCACCAGTGATCCTTGACGTTGCGCTTGAGCTCGACGCCGAGCGGGCCCCAGTCGTAGGCAGAGCGCAGACCGCCGTAGATCTCGCTCGAGGGAAACACGATGCCCCTCCTCTTGCATAGATTCACGATGGCGTCGATGGAAGGTGCCGGCATTCCTATCGTCCCTTCGAGAAGAGATCGCGCGGTCGCTGCCGCCAAGACCGAGCCGCACTCGCCCCCGAGCACGGACGATCGTCGGAACGATCGCCACAAACGGGCATCATAAGGGAATGAACCTAGCCTGCGGCTGGCAGCGAGCCCGGCAGAGCACTCTGCCATGCGGGCCGAGCGCGCCCTGAGGAGGCGCCCATGGACACCGTGATCGGCCTCGCGGCCGTGCTCTTGCTCATCCTGCTCAACGGCTTCTTCGTAGCCGGGGAATTCTCGCTCGTCGCGGCCAATCGCAACAAGCTCGAGCAACTCGCGGGCGAAGGCAACCGGCGTGCGCTAATGGCACACCGGGCGCTGTCCGATCTCAGCTTCCATCTTTCGGGCGCACAGCTCGGCATTTCCGTGTCGAGCCTGCTCATCGGGTTCATCACCGAGCCGGCGATCGGCCGCCCCTTGCAGCCGCTGGTCGCGGCCCTCGGAGTCCCCGCGGGCTCGTCTCTCGTCGTTGCGGTCACGCTGGCGCTCGCCATCGCCACCGCGGTTCAGATGGTCATCGGCGAGCTCGTTCCCAAGAACCTCGCAATAGCGCGGCCGGTGACCCTCGCCCTCGCCTTTGTGCCTCCGCTCACTTTGTGGAACCGCTTGTTTAAGCCGGTCATCGTCATGCTCAACAGCGCGGCCAACCTCACGGTGAAAGCCGTCGGCGTCGAGCCACGCGGCGAGCTGGCCGATGTGCGCTCGCTCGAGGAGATCGACCTCTTGATCCGCGCGTCGCGCGACAAGGGCGACCTGCCCGAGGAGGACTTCTCTCTGCTCAGACGATCGATCTCTTTCGGGGACAAGGTCGCCGCCGACGCGCTGGTGCCCCGCACCTCGGTGACTGCGATCAACCACGAGGGAACGATCGGCGATCTCATCGAGCTGTCGCTGGGATCCGGCCACTCCCGTTTTCCCGTTTACAGGGGCGACCTCGACGACGTCGTCGGCCTCGCGCACGTGAAGGACAGCTACCGGATCCCGGCGCCGGCCAGGACCTCTAGCCCGGTCACGGACATCGTTCAGGACGCTTTCGTGGTTCCCGAGTCGCGCGCTCTCGAGTCCCTGCTCGTCGAGATGCGCCGCGAGCGCCATCAGCTCGCCATAGTCATCGACGAGTACGCGGGAACGGCGGGGATCCTCACTATCGAAGACCTGCTCGAGGAGATCGTCGGGGACATCCACGATGAGCACGACCTCGGGGCCCCCGGCCAGCTGACCGCCCCTCCGAGCGGGGTCCACGTGGTCTCGGGCATGCTGCACGCAGACGAGCTACGCGACGCCACCGGCTTTGACATGCCCGATGGCGACTACGAGACCCTCGCGGGATTCCTCTTGTCGCGCTTCGACCGCATTCCCGAGCAGGGCGAACACCTCACTTACGGGCCGTGGGAGCTCAAGGTGATCGCCATGGAGCGCAAGAGAATCGCCAGGGTGCTCCTGGTTGCGCCCACCCGCTCCGATCATGCCCCGGACGAGCCCGCCGGGGCGGAACAATCCCACGGACCCTCCGGTCACGGACCATCCGGTCACAAGCGGTCCGGCCATGAGCCCGAGGACGCTTCGTGACCGCGCTGCTCCTTGGCGTCAGCGCCGTCTTGCTGATCCTCAACGGAATCTTTGTCGGGGCCGAGTTCGCCCTCACCGGGGCCCGCCGGCCACAGATCGAGCAGCTTGCACAAGGGGGCAATCGCCGGGCGCGCATCGCCCTCGCGGGCATGCGCGAGCTGCCGCTGATGCTGGCCGGCGCCCAGCTCGGCGTCACCATGGCATCTCTCGGCCTCGGCTACGTCGCCGAGCCCGCCGTCGCCCATCTCCTCGAGGGGGCGTTCTCGGGGCTGGCCATCCCCGACGGGGTGCTTCACTCGGCCGCCTTCGTGATCGGACTCGTCATCGTCGTGTTTGGGCACCTCGTGGTGGGTGAGATGGGACCCAAGAACCTGACCCTCGCGGGGCCCGAGCGCAGCGCCCTGATCCTGGCGCCGCCGACCCGCATCTTCGTCAACGTCTTTAGGCCCTTCGTTCATCTGCTCAACGCGCTCGCCCGTCTCTGCCTCAGGGCGCTCGGGGTCGCCATGAGCCAGGAGCTCGAGCACTCCCCCGACACCAGTGAGATCGCCATGGTGATCGAAGAGTCGGCACGCGAGGGCGTGTTCGACGAGGGCAAACGGCGCTTGCTGTCGGGGGCCATCACCTTCGGCGACCGCGACGCTGCCTCCGTCATGGTCCCTCGTACCGAGGTTGCTGCGGTGCCCCTGTCGGCAACGCCCGCCGCCATCGAGGCGCTGGTGGTCGACACCGGGCACAGCCGCCTGCCCGTGTACGGGGCCGACCTCGACCACATCCTCGGCTTCTTTCACAGCAAGGACCTGCTGAGAGTGAGCGAGGACGACAGGGAGCAGCCGCTGAAGAGCTCGCTCATACGCCAGATGCTCGTCGTCCCCGAGTCGCGCAAGCTGCGTCCTCTGCTCCTCGACATGAAGCACCGGCGCGACCACATCGCGCTGGTCATCGACGAGCACGGCGGCACCGGCGGGATCGTGACGCTCGAGGACGTCCTCGAGGAGCTCGTGGGCGAGATCCGCGACGAGTACGACGCCGGAGAGCTGGGCGTCGAGGAGCTCGGCCACGACCGCTACCTCGTGCCCGGGAGCCTGCGCATCGACGAGGCGAACGGCTTCATCGGGATGACGCTGCCCGAAGGCGACTACGACACAGTGGGGGGCTGGCTCATGGATTCTCTTGGACGCATCCCCAAGAGGCGAGACGTGCTCGAGCATGAGGGATGGCGCCTCAGGGTCCGCACCATGCACCGGCGGCGCGTCGTCACGGTGCTCGTGGAAGCCGCAGGCGCTCCCGGCGAGCCCGAAACGCTCGCCTCGGGCCGCGACCACGGGTAGCCTGCCGCCTATGAAGAGCAGCCGCATGCATCTCGCGCGCCCCCACTACCGGCGCGGGCTGCTGCTGGCCGCGCTCGCACTTGCCGGCATCGTGGTCGCCTCCGCTTTCGGGCCCGGCGAGCAAGCCAGCCTGCTCAAGTCCTCGGCCCCCGAGATCACCGCCGCGCTGGGCGGCTCGCTCGTCTTCGTGGTCGCCGGCGTCCTCGCCGTCAGAGCCGTAGCCCGCGGCGTAAGGGAGCTGACCCAGGAGCACCTCGGGCAGACCAAGAGCGGGCCGGTGGCGATCGGGGTGCTGGTAGTCGGCTACCTGCTGGTGCTGCTCGGGGCGCTCGGGTCGCTTCACTGGCTCACCGCCCTGCGGCCGCTGCTGGTCGGGGGCGCAGTCACGGGCGTGGTGATCGGAATCGCCGCCCAGCAGACGCTCAGCAACTTCTTCGCGGGGGTGGTGCTGCTCGTCGTGCGCCCGTTCCGGGTGGGCGAGAAGGTGGTAGTGCGCTCGGGGGCGCTCGGGGGGGAGTACGAGGGAGTCGTCACCGACATGGGGCTCTTCTACGTCACCATGACGACGGACCGGGGTCACCTCGAGCTTCCCAATGCCGGCGTGCTCGCCGCGGCGGTAGGGCCCGGTGCTCGCTCGCTGCAGCCGGGCCAGAAAGTCGACGACGAAGCCGGCGACAGAGCCTCGCAGCCCAAGAAGTGAGCCTTGCTCGGCCAGCGGGTCAGAGGCCGCCGAAACGTCGCTTGCGCGCCGCGTAGTCGGCGATTGCCTCGAAGAGCTGGGCCCTGTAGAAGTCCGGCCACAGCCTGTCGGTGAAATAGAGCTCCGCGTAGGCAGACTGCCACAGAAGGAAGTTGCTCAGCCGGCGCTCGCCCGAGGTACGTATAAGTAGGTCGACGTCGGGAGCGTCGGGCGCATACAGGTTGCGCTCTATGGGGCCCGCAGCGGCCGCGTCCTCGATCTCGGCCCGGCCTCCATAGTTGAAGCACACGAGCAGATTCAGGCGGTTGTTGTGCGCAGTGAGCCGCTCGCTCGTATCGAACTCATCGAGCGTGTCGGTGGGCACGAAGGTGCGCCGCCCGATGCGTCTGATGCGCACGCCGCGCGCGCCGAGGTCGTCCCGTCGCTGGCGCAACAGCATCCGGTTGTAGTTCATGAGGAACTCGACCTCGGCGTCCGGGCGGGCCCAGTTCTCGGTCGAAAAGGCAAACACCGACAGGTACCGCACCCCGGCCTCGATCGAGCCGAGCACTACGTCGTACAGCGCCCTCTCGCCGGCCTCGTGCCCCTGGGAACGGGTCAACCCGCGCTGCTCCGCCCAGCGTCCGTTGCCGTCCATGATGATGGCGACGTGGGCGGGGGTGTTCTCGGGTGGGGTCGCCGGCACGCTCGGACCGCCCGCTACGAGGTCGCCGAGAGCTGCAAGCTTCGCAACGGACGCTCGAGGTGGTACTCGGCGTAGCGCCTCAGGGCCTGCGTGATCTCGAGGATCGCGTCGGGTTCCGCTCTCTGTCCGAAGTCCGCAGCCAGAAGGTGGGCCATGAGCCTCACGCGCGCAGCCCCCAGATGGACGGCGCCGCGGTCCTCGGCCCGGCACACGTCGCAGATGGCGCCCCCGAGGCAGGGGCTGAAGAAACGCAGCTCACCGCGCCCCGAGCAGGACGCGCACGCCGAGAGCTGCGGGTGGTAGCCCGACAGCGACAGGATCTTGGCGAGAAAGGCGGGCACCACCGTGCCCTGCCCCCCGTGCGTGCCACCCGTGCCGTTCGTTCCTCGTCCTGTATCCGCAAGAGCGCTCAGGCCTCCGAGCAGCAGCGCATAGGTCGAGTACGCGCTCTCTCGGTCCGGGGTGATCTTCTCCACCGTCTCGGCGAGCGCCGCCGCAGCGGTCAGCCGCGTGTAGTCGGCGCGCAGGCCGGTGAACGGCTCCACTATGTCGGCCTGCGTGATGGTGTCGAGCGTGCGCCCCGAGTAGATCAACAGCGCCACCTGCGTGTAGGGCTCGAGACGCGCCCCGAAACGGCTCTTGGTCTTACGAATTCCCTTGGCGACTGCCCTCACCTTGCCGTTGGCGCGCGTAAAGAGCGTGACGATGCGATCCGCTTCGCCCAGCTTGATGGTCTTGAGGACCACGCCCTCGTCGCGATAGAGCCCCGGCATAGGGCGATAAGCGTACGGCGGCGCATCGCCCCGAGCCCGTAACCCCGCAAACTTTTCTCAAATCACGGCGATTCCCGCACGGATTTGAGAAAAGTTGGGTGGGTGGGGTCAGGCGATGCCTATGCGCAGGTTGCGGGGCCTCGCCCGGCCGCCGTCCTCGAGCAGGTCGAAGGTCACTCGCTGACCGGGCCGCAGGAAGCGGAACATGCCCGAGTCCATGGCGACGGCGTCGATCGGATACTCGGTGACGCCGTCGTCGGCCACGAGCACGCCGCTTCTCGTAAGCGCGTCGTAGCTCTTGACCGTTGCCTGGGGCATGACTACTCGGGTCGCGGCCACAGGGGGCCGCGGGCGGCCCAGAAGAAGGCGGCGCCGAACAACGCGAGGACGACGAAGTCGACTACCTGAGAGCCCGCCAAGGAGCCCTCGAGGCCCGGTTTGAGGGCGGCGACCGCATAGGTCGAGGGCAGGATGTCACGCACCGGACCGAGCCAACCCGGGAGCTTGGCGGCGGGCAGGATCCCAAGAAACAGCACTGCCATCATGGCGAGGTTCGAGTACATGCCCGCAAGCTGCTCGTCGCGCGCCCCGAAGCCGATGGCGACTCCCAGCCCCGCAAGCGCGAACGAGCTCAGGAGCCACACCGGAACAACCGTCCACAAGGCTGCGAAGGAAAGATGGAACATGGCGGCCCCCAGGGCGACGACGATGAGGGTGCCGGGCAGGGCGAAGACCGCAAAGGACACAAGAACGGAGCCCACTACCGCCGCCGGCGACACCGGAAGGGTCGCAAAGTAGCCCAGCGCGCCGGACTCTTTGAGCGAGGACATGCGCTGCGCCAGCATCACGATTGCCGTCATGGCGACCGCCAAGATCGCCGACCCGGCCACTATCTGCTCGCCGTAGGCCCGCACCTGAGCCGGGCTCATGACCACGCGTATGAGGACCGCGATGCCGAGCGGCATGGCCGAGGAGACGATGAGATAGGGGCGCCACGCGGTTCGCAGCCTCGCCATTTGCACGTAGAGGAGAACGAGGAACCTGCCCCACTTGCCGGTGACGTTCACCTGACCGCCGCCGCAGCGTCCTCGGCCAGCGAGCGATCGGCCAGCTCGAGATAGACGTCTTCCAGCGTCGGCCGGGTGAGGCGCACGTCCTCGAGCGCGTCGGCGCCGGCCGCGGCCATGACCTTCTCGAGCGATCGGACCGCGTCGTCTGAGGGAACCCACACGCTCACGTGCCGCCCGGCCACGACCGGATCCCCAGGAAGGTGCTCCGCCAGCCCCGCGGCGGTCACGGGAGCATCCTCGCTCACCACGAGCTCGAGCCGGGTCCGGTTGACCAGATCCGCCTTGAGCTCGTCGGGAGATCCAGTTGCCATGATCCGGCCCCGGTTCATGATCGCCACCTTGCCCAGAATCTGCTCGGCCTCGGCCACGTCGTGCGTCACGAGGAGCACCGCCGCTCCCGCCGCCGCTCGCATCCTGATCAGCTCCCAGATGCGGCGCCTCAGCGACGGATCGATGTCTGCGGTCGGCTCGTCGAGGATGATGATCGGCCAGCGCCCGACGAGAGTCATGCCGAGCTGGACCAGACGGCGCTGGCCGACCGATAGCTTGCGGAGGGGACGCTCGTGCAGGGCGCCCAGCTCGAGGGCATCGACGATCTCGTCACATTCGGCGGCTACCGACGCCTTGCCGAGGCCGCGCAGCATGCCCGTCCAGCGGATTGCCTCGCCCACCCTGAGATCGCCGAGCGCCAATGCCTCCTGGGGCAGGTACGCAACCGCCCTGCCGATGCGGGGGTCGGCGACGCGTCCGGACCGCACAACCTCACCGAAGAGGCGGACCTCACCGCCGGTCGGAGTCGCGAGCCCGACGAGCTGCCGCACGAGCGTGGACTTGCCGGCGCCGTTGTGACCGAGCACCCCGAGCGTCTCGCCGAGCGCCACCGAGAAGTCGATCCGGTCGTTGGCCACGACCTGTGGCGTCCGGTAGACCTTCCTGAGGTTGACTGCTTCCAAGGCGATCCTGCGCGCCGGCGCGCTCACGACCCAAACCCCAAGCGCTCGAGTGCGTAGGCGCGCCGCTGCCAGTCCTTTTCGACCTTCACGCTTAGCTCCAAGAAGACCTTCCTGCCGAACAACGTCTCGATCTCCTGACGTGCCTCCGTCCCGACCGCCTTGAGGGTGGCCCCGCCCTTGCCGATGACAATGCCCTTCTGCGAGTCACGTTCGACGTAGACGAGAACACGTACCGACAGGAGGCCGTTACCCCGCTCTTCGTATTCGTCGGTGACGGCGGCAATGGAGTGCGGGACCTCCTCGCGCGTGCGCCCGAGCAGCTTCTCGCGCACCAGCTCTGCAACGAAAGCCCTGGGGGGCTGGTCGGTGCGGGTGCCGGGTGGATAGTACAAGGGGCCGCGCGGCAGGGCGCCGAGCACGAGCGCACGCAGCAGGTCCACACCGTCCCCGGTGAGGGCCGACAGGGGCACGAACTCCTCGTAGTCGCGCAGGGACGAGGCCCGTCCCAAGGCGCGAGCAATAGCCGCCGGCGACAGCGCGTCCACCTTGTTGATCACGCAAAACACGGGGCAGCCGGCCTGTGCGAGGTCTTTCGCGACCCGTTCGTCGCCCCGGCCAACTCCCGCACGACAATCGACGACGAACAGGGCCAGATCGACGTCCCCCCACGCCGCGCGCACAACCTCGTTGAGCCTTCGTCCCAGCAGTGTGCTGGGTTTGTGGTAGCCGGGCGTATCGATCAGCACGGCCTGACACTCTGGGCCGTCGATGATGCCGCGCACGGCGCTACGCGTGGTCTGCGGTTTGTCCGAGGTGATCGACACCTTGTCGCCGACGAGGGCGTTCACGAGGGTCGACTTGCCCACGTTGGGCCGTCCTACGACGGCAACGAAGCCCGAGTGACGGCTCTTGACTGCCTCCTCACTCACTCGAGGACTGCCTCTTCGGGTTGTGGCTGCACGCGCTTGATGACAACCTTCTGAATGCGGCGTCCGCTAACTCGCTCGGTGAGGAACTCGAGCGAGTCGAACCGCACGGTCTCGCCCACGAGCGGCACTCGTCCGGTGAGACCGATCACGAGCCCTCCGACCGTGTCCCATTCCTCGTGCGGCAGGTTCGCATGCAGCAGCTCGTTCACCTCGTCGATGGGCATCTTGGCGTCGACTCGCATGGTGTCGTCGTCGAGAGGCTCGACGAGAGGCTCTTCCTGGTCGTACTCGTCAACGATCTCACCCACGATCTCCTCGATCAGGTCCTCGATAGTTGCGAGACCCGCGGTGCCCCCGTACTCGTCGACGACGATCGCCATGTGCACGCGCTGTTGTTGCATCTCGCGCAGCAGCTCGGCTACCTTCTTCTGTTCCGGGACGAACAGCGGCGCGCGGCCCAGCGAGCGCACCTTCTTGCCGCTCGGGACCTCCTCCTGACTGCGCTTGAGAAGATCCTTGGCGTATAAAACACCGATGATGTTGTCGGTATCCCCCTCGAAAATCGGAATGCGTGAATAGCCGGCCCGGGTGATGGTCGCCAGCGCGGTATCGAGGTCGGCGCTCGCTTCGATCGTCACCATGTCGGGGCGCGGGACCATGACCTCCCTGACGACTGTGCCCCCGAACTCGAAGATGGAATGGATTAGCTCTTGCTCTTCCTCTTCGATCACCTCTTCCTCGTCCTCGTCCACGTCCCGGCGTATCTCCTCTTCGGTTGCAAATGGACCTTTAGTCAGCACGCGACCCGGAAGGATCGCCATGAGACCGTTGGCAACGAGCAGCAGGACTCGCCCGAGCGGCGCAAGTGCCCGCCCGAGGGGATAGACAACACGCGCCGCCACCAGGGCTGCACGCTCGGTGCGCTGGACGGCAAAGCTGCGCGGCACGACCTCGACCACGACGAAGAGCGCCACCGACATCACGACTATCACCACGATCTCAGCCCCGTGGGCAAGGTAACGGACCACCACGCTCGTCGCGGTAACCACCGCAATCACGTACATGATTACCTCGGCCATAACGAGCACGTTCATGAACGGCGCCGGGTCGTCGACGATGCGCACCAGCAGCTCCGCCCCCGGCTTCCTCTCCTGTGCCAGATGGTGCGCCTTCGCGCGCCCCATGCGGGTAAGGGCGCACTCAGCCATGACAAGAAACGACGCGCACACGATGGCTGCGACCACTGCGACTACCAAGAAAACGCCGCTCACCTCAGATAGCCGTTGGGTTGAATGAGCCGAGAACCTCGGTAAGTCGCTTGTCCATGCGCTTCTTGTCCTCGGAGCCCTGGTGGTCGTAACCGATCAAATGCAGCAGGCCGTGAACGACGAGCGTATCCATCTCGTGGGCGGCGGGATGACCGAGTTTGTGGGCGTTGCGCTCCGCAACCGAGGGGCAGATGACTATGTCGCCGAGCAAGAGAGTGCCTTCCTCCTCGTCCTCCATCATCGGGAAGGCGAGGACGTCCGTAGAGTAGTCGTTGCCGGCGAAGCGGGCGTTCAAGCGGCGCATGTGTTCCTCGCCGACGAGAAGCAGCGACAGCTCGGCTCCGTCTTCCATGTCCTCCGCAGCGAGTGCGTGTCGAGCAAGAGCGGTCAGCCTGACATCGTCCACGGGCAGCTCTTGCTCGTCGGCTAAGAAAACGTCCACGTCACCGGCTGGATTGCGCGCTCTCCGAGTAGAGGCGGTAGGCCTCCACGATGTTCTGCACGATCTTGTGGCGCACCACGTCGCGTGCATCGAGGTGAAAGAAGGTCACACCCTCGATGTTGGTGAGGATCTGTTCTATGACCACGAGTCCGGAGCGCGCGCCCGAGGGCAGGTCCACCTGGGTGACGTCCCCGGTAACTACGGCCTTCGACCCGAATCCGAGTCGCGTCAAAAACATCTTCATCTGCTCGGGAGTGGTGTTCTGCGCCTCGTCGAGGATGATGAACGCGTCGTTGAGCGTCCGGCCCCGCATGAACGCCAACGGCGCGATCTCGATGCGACCCTGCTCGGTGTAGCGGTGAAAGGTGTCGGGCTCGAGCATCTCGTACAGAGCGTCGTAGAGAGGCTTGAGGTAGGGATCGATCTTCGCCGCGAGGTCACCCGGCAAAAAGCCGAGCCGTTCCCCCGCCTCCACGGCCGGACGAGTCAGCACTATGCGCGACACCTCCCCCGCTTTGAGCGCGCTCACGGCAAGGGCGACGGCCAGATAGGTCTTGCCTGAACCGGCGGGCCCGATCCCGAACACGATGGTGTTGTCGCGAATCGCGTCGACGTAGCGTTTCTGGCCGATGGTCTTGGGCCGGATGCGTTTACCTGTGTAGGTGGCCACTACCGAGTCGCCGAGCACGTCGGACGGGCGCACCGCGTTCTGCTCCTTGATGATCTCGATCGAGCGGCCGACGGAGTCGGTTGTCAAGACCTGGTCCTGATCGAGAATGCTCAGCAGCTCCTCGAACAGCTTGGCGACCCGCTCGGTCTCGGCAGGCTCGCCGTAGAGAGCGATCTCGTTGCCGCGCACCAGTATCCGGGTCGAGAAAGCGGCCTCGATCAGCTTGAGGAGCTCGTCCCTCGCGCCCACGAGGCGCACCATCTCGGTGTGTCCGGGGACAAGGATCTTTACCTGGGTGTGAGTCAGCATGTATACCGCCCCAGTCTACAGGGCGATGCGCCCGTTCCGCAGTGGTCTGCCCTCAACCGGGCGGCCACGCCATCGACCGCCCGCCGATGAGATGGAAGTGAAGGTGCCACACGCTTTGTCCTGCGTCGTCGCCGACATTGGTAACGATCCGGTACCCACCCGTCAAGCCGTCCTTGCCGGCGAGGTCGTTGACTACCTCGAACAGCTCGCCGAGCTCGTCCCCGTCGCCCCTCGTGAGCTCGGCGGCCGACTCGACGTGGCGGCGCGGGATCACGAGAATGTGCGTCGGACCTGCAGGGTTTATGTCCCGGAACGCGACCACGGTGGCGGACTCGAAGACAATGTCGCCTTCGATCTCCCGTGCCGCGATCTTGCAGAAAAGGCAATTCGCCTGGCTCACGTCAATCTCCCCCTCAGTCCATCTGCCCTCACGCTAAGACCTTCGACAATCACCATCTTGCCCACATAGCCTCCGCCTTCGAACCACACGCGCACGTAGTCTCCGGTTTGACCCGAGGACACGGGGACGCCATCGACCATCCGTTCGTCTTCAACCAGCACCTCGAGCGGACTGTGAAGGTGCGCGGCGAGGAAGTCGCTCCGAATGCGGTTGCCGAGCTCGATGAGACGCTTGGAGCGGTAGCGTTTCACATCCGGCTCGAGCGCGTCGGGCCTGCCCGCAGCCGGAGTGCCCGGCCGGGCCGAGTAGCGAAAGACGTGCAGCTTGGAGAAACGCACCCGCTCGACTACCTCCATCGTGGCGACAAACGCCTCTTCGGTCTCACCCGGAAAACCAACGATGATGTCGGTTGCAAGCGCGAGGCCGTCAATCAAGCTCATTGCCTTCTCGACGCGCTCGACGAGCTCGGCGGCGTCGTAGGGACGGTGCATATCGCTTAGAACCTCGTCGTCCCCAGCTTGCAAAGGCACGTGCAGATAACGGCAGATGCGCTGCTCCGACGCGATGAAGCTCAGTACGTCATCGGTGAGGTGACGGCACAGGATCGAGGACAGCCGCAACCTCCACAGGCCTTCGATGCTCACTAGTTCTTGCAGGAGCGCAATGAGATCGTGCTCGTCACCGCCCCTGTCATAGCCATACTTTCCGAGGTGCACTCCGGTTAGAACGATCTCGCGCGCCCCGGCCCGAACCTTTGCGCGGGCGCCGGCAACGAGCTCGTCCCGGTTGAAAGAGCGCAGCGCGCCGCGTGTGGTCGGGATGATGCAAAACGTGCACCACTCGTCGCAGCCGGTCTGCACCTTGAGGTTGGCGCGCACCCTGACTCGTCCCGCGAGACCGAGCTCCGGGGGCTCCACAGGGCGCCTTCCTATCTGCAAGAGGGGTGCAGTCGGAGCGCTTGCGCCCAAGACCTCGGCGATGTGCTCCTTGTCCTCGTTGGTGAGAACGACGTCGACTCCCTCGATGGCGGCTACCTCGTTTGGGTCGGACACCGCATAGCAGCCGATGACCACCACCTTTGCGTTGGGGTGGCTCCGTGCCGCTCTGCGGATCGCGGAACGGGAGCCCTTGGTGGCCTCGCGCGTCACCGTGCAGGTGTTGATTATTACGATGTCGGGCTCCTGGGCCGGCGCGGCAAGACTCACGCCGCGCGCGGCGAGGTCTTCGGTCATGGCCTCGGACTCCGCTTGATTGAGGCGGCACCCCAAAGTGGTGAAAGCAACTCGGGTCATCGCGGCGAACCTACCCGATGAGCCCGTAGTGCCACAGCAGCACCGAGGCAGCCACCACGGGCGCAACCTCGGTGCGCAGAATGCGCGGGCCGAGCGACACGAGCTGCGCCCCCACGCGGGCCAGCTCTTCGCATTCGGCGCGCGTGAATCCTCCCTCGGGACCGACCACAAGCGCGATCCGGGCGCTGCGATCCGAGAGCGCAGCGCGCAGCGGCAGAGCGGCCTCGGCCCACAGCACCAGCGCCAGAGGTTCGGCCGCGACGCGCCGCACCATCTCGCTCCACCCCACCGGCTCGCCGGTAACGAGCACCCACGGGTTGCGCGCCTGCTTTGCGGCCGAGCGCGCGACGTGAGCCCAGCGCTCCGCAAGCCTGGCCCGCTTGGCCGCGTCCCACTTGACAACGGTCCGGCGCGACTCGAAGGCACACAGCTCGGCGACGCCCAGCTCCGCCACGCGGTCGACTACCTCGTCGAGCTTGGCGCCCTTGCCGCCCGCCTGATAAACGGCCACTGCAGGGCTCAGGGGACGCTGCTCGGTCTTCGCGACGAGCTCCGCAACGACGAGGCCATCTCGCTCGCCGGCAACCACGCATTGAGCGAGCCCTCCGAGCCCGTCGGTAACGACCACGGGGTCGCGGTCGGCCACGCGCAGGACACGGAGTGCGTGGTGCGACTCCTCGGGCGGAAGCGTGACTACATCGTCGTGCCACCCGTCGCGCGGCGCAAAGAACCATGGAGCAGCCGTAGCCGCGCCGCTAGCGCCAGGAGCTCTTGAGCTTGTCAAAGAAGCCCTTGTGCCCGGCGCGCTCGTTGCGCAGGGTGGCAAACTGGGCCAGCAGCTCAGCCTGTTCGGGATCGAGGTTCGTCGGCGTCTCGACTCGCATCAAAGCTACGAGTGTTCCCCGGCCCCCGCGCCCGACGCGGGGCATGCCCCTGCCGCGCAGGCGAACCACCTCGCCGCTTTGGGTGCCCGGAGAGATGTCGTGGTCCTCGGGCTCGCCGAGGGTCGGGATGGCGACGCTGCCGCCGAGCGCGGCAATCGTCATCGGCACCGGGACCTCGCACGCGAGGTCGTCTCCGGCCCGCCTGAAGATTTCGTGCTCTGCGATTCGAACGGCGACGTAGAGATCACCGGAACGGCCGCCGCGCACGCCGGCTTCTCCCCGTCCGGTCACCCGCAGGTGTGCGCCGTCGTCGACTCCCGCGGGGATGGAAACTGTAAGCGTGTCGGTGAGCTTCACCCTGCCGGCGCCTCCGCAGGTGCGGCACGGATCCATGATTACCCGGCCGCTACCGCCGCAGCGCGCACACGGGGCGGCGGTCATGACGTTTCCGAGCAGCGTGCGGCGCACCTCTCTCAGCTCACCCGAGCCGCCGCAGCTATCGCAGCGCGCCGGATGGGTGCCCGGGGCGGCCCCGCTGCCTGTGCAGTCCGAGCACTCGCCGAACGCGGTTACTTCGACCTGGCGCTCGACACCCGTCGCAGCGTCCTCGAGAGTCATGGTCACCTCCGCAAGGACGTCGGATCCGTGAGTCGGTGGGCGCCGCTGCGCAGTGCCGCCCATACCCCCGAAGAAGGTCGAGAACAAGTCGGAGATCCCACCCAAGTCGCCGAAGTCCCCAAACCCCGGAGGCGCCTTGTCGTCGCCGTACGTGTCGTAGCGCTCCCGCCGCGCGGGATCCGACAGCACTTCGTACGCGCTGGTGACCTGCTTGAAGCGCTCTTCCGCCGCCGGGTCGCCGAGGTTTGCGTCGGGATGATGCACCCGCGCGAGCCTGCGGTAGGCGCGCTTTATCTCTTCCATCGAGGCGTCGCGGCTGATGCCGAGGGTGTCGTAGTGATTGGAAGTCATAGAACCGATCAGGAGTAGGAGCCGGTGAGCAGGCGGCCGAGGCTGAACGCAACCTCGTTCACTGCCGCAATCGTTCGACCGTAATCCATGCGCGTCGGGCCAACGACCCCGAGCGAGCCGATCGCATGATCGCTCCCGCCGTAGGGAGCGGTGACCACCGAACAGAGTCTCATCTCGCGCGCGGCGTTCTCGGTCCCGATCCGCACCGACATACGGCCCGCCGACAGGGATTCTGCGAGGAGCTCGAATAGGACCTTTCGATGTTCCAGTGCCCCTATCACCTGGCGCACGGATTCGAGATCCGTGAACTTCTGCTCGTCGACGATGTTCGAAGTGCCCTCGAGGAAAACGCGCTGGGCCTCGACCTGAGCCAGCGAGTCGCCCAGCATTGCCACTACCGACTGCACCGCGGCCCGTAGCTCGAGGGGAAAGCGATCGGTAGCATCCGCGAGCACGCCGGGGGCGGCGTCGAGAGCAGTTCCGGCGGCAATGCGGTTGAGCATCTCGGCGGTGCGCTCGAGCTGGATGGCGTCCATTGAGTCCGGAATCAGCACCACGTGATTCTCGACCCGCCCGGTGTCGGTGACGAGCACGAGCATGGCCCTACCCGAGGACAAGGCGACCAACTGGATGTGGCGCACCACGCTGCGGTCGAGCGCCGGGGCAAACACCACGGCCGCGTGATCGGTGAGACCCGAGAGCAGCAAGGCAGCCTGTTGGAGCGCGTCTTCCAGCTCCCACACCGGTTCCCGCAAGAAGTGCCGCACGCGCCGCCGCTCGGAGGACGCGAGCGTGTAGTCCCTGCCCTCGTCCACGAAGAAGCGGTAACCCGCGTCCGTCGGCACGCGCCCCGCCGAGGTATGGGGTTGGCGGAGGTAGCCCAACTCCTCGAGGGTCATCATCTCGTTGCGCACGGTGGCCGGGGACACCCGCAGTGCATAGCCGTCGACGAGCGTCTTGGACCCGGCAGGCTCACCCGTGCGCACGTAGTGCGTCACGATCGCGCTGAGGATCGCTGCCTTGCGCTCGTCGAGGGGCGGGCTCGTAGTCATCACCACCCATCGTAACCGGGTTAGCACTCTCGGTCCAAGAGTGCCAAGCAACCGCGTTGTCAGAACCTTTTGGGGGCCGCCTCCGTCTGACGGGCGTGAGGTGCGAAGATATGAGCGCCGCCGGCTTTGTGGGGGGAGCTACAGACGGGGGAAGCGGTGGAGGAGCCAGAGCCGAGAATCGTTCGAGCGGCCGCCGCGGGAGACCTGGAGGCTTTCGAAGGCCTTGTCCGCCGCTATCAGGGGCCGGTGTGGCGGCTGTGCATGCAGCTTCTGCACAACGAGGGGATGGCCGACGACGTCACCCAGGAAGCCTTTACGCGCGCGTGGCGCTTTCTGTCGCGCTATCGGGCCGACGCCAAGTTCTCGACCTGGCTCTTCACCATTGCTCGCAATTGCGCGCTCGACGAGCTGCGCCGCAACGAACGGCACCGGCGCACCTCGGATCTTCTGCACAGAGCCCGGCCGGTTGTCCCGTCCGACGCGGATTACTCGATCGAGGTGCGCGACGCGGTGGCCTCACTCGACATGGCGGTGCGCGAACCGCTCGTGCTGATCGACATGTTCGGGATGAGCTATCAGGAGACGGCGGCGGTGCTCGCCATCCCGGTGGGCACCGTCAAGAGCAGGGTTCACCGAGGACGCGCTCTGCTCGCGGTCGCGCTGGCAGCCACCACACGGGGGACTCTAAATGAAGGCTGACGCTCGCTGCGAGTCCCTGCGCACCGACATCTCGGCGCGGCTCGACGGCGAGATCGACGGCACTACCGCTCGCTCCGTCGAACAACACTTGGCCACCTGCGCGTGGTGCCGCCGCTACGAAGAGTCGCTCGCGCAAGTGCGCCGGGCGGTGCGCCTGCAAGGGGCCGAAGAAGTGCCGGACCTCGCCGCCGAGATAATGGAGAAAGTGAGACCCCTTCGCCGCATCCACGAGGCTCGGCGGGAATGGATCCTGAGGGGGCGTATCGCCGGTGTTGCTGCGCTTGCGGCGGCACTGTTCGTTGCGGGCACCACGCTCCCCTCGAGACGGTCGCCGGGCGCGGCCCTGGCCTCGGGCCTGCAAGAGCGAGTGAGGCAGGCGGCGCGCCAGCTGACCGACTATCACGCCACCTACCGGGTGCTCGAACGCGGCTGGCGGCCTGCTGTTCCACAACGCCGCTTTGTTGCTTCGGTGTGGTTCAAAGCGCCGCAGAGCTACCGCCTGCAGGTGAGGGACCTGACCTCCTACCCCGACCCGGCGTCGTGGCCCAGGAACGACCTCGACCTCATCGCCAACCCGCACCGCATGTGGACCAAGGAGCCGACGGTCTGCCCCCTGGCGGGGCCGCCAAGCTGCGCGCTCGCGGCGCGCGTCGAGCAGCGCACGATAGTTCACCGCGCTCCGTTTGACGGAGCCGGCTCGGTTCCCTCCGACATAGTCGTCCCCCTCGAGACCATCGCCGGCGCGTCCGGGCTTGAGGCAATTCGCTCGCGGCCGGTTGCGGGACACGCCGCGTACCGCGTCACCCTCCCCTACCGGACGGCCGCCCCACTCGTCGACGCACTCGAAACCGGAGGATCGTGGCGGCCCTTCTCCCCACTCGACAGGGTCGATGTGTGGCTGGACCGCTCCACATGGTTCCCGCTGCGTTTCAGAGTAGTTGCCTCGCGTTCCCGAGACCGCAACGAATGGGCTCACAGACAAGGCCTGACCGGCGACCGGCCGGGCAGCACCCTGCTCGACGTGAGGGCGGCCCACTTCTCCATTCCATCGCACCTGCCGGCCGGATTGTTCTCCGCTCCGCACGTAGGTCTCGTGCGCAGCGGAGGCTTCAAGGGCGCTCCGTCACCGCGCGCGGTGCGCCGTCTGCAGCCCTCGGACACCGAGGGGCTCGCGCGCGTGGACTCGGGACGAACCTCCCTAGGGCAGAGGGTCGTCGCCTACGCAGACGGGCTTACGTGGCTCACGGTGACCTCGGAACCGGCGCTCAAGTGGGACGCGGCAGCCATTATGGGAGCGGAGCAGCTGCCCGTCCCCGGCGGCGGCACCGGTTACTTCGAGCCCGCCGCCGAGACGCTTGCTCGCCGGCTGGACGTCTACGGGCAGCACGAGCACGTCGCCCTCGAGTCGAACCTGCCGCGCGCGTCGCTGCTGCGCGTCGCTGCGTCGCTGCGAACGAAGGGACTGACTGCCCCGCTTGGCTTCCACAACGGAGCGTCGTCGCTCACACGGGAACCGGCAAATGCCATTCCCATTGCGGCATCCTTCGCAGCGGCGCCCGGCTACCTGCCGGACGGCTACCATCCCTCGACGTCGTTCTTGTCGAGATCGCGGGGCGTCGCGACCCTTACCACGTACTTCAGGCAGCGCGAGGTCGAGTACGACGGAGTGGGGATCAAGCTCGTGCAATCGCGTCCCGCCGCCGCCCTGCCCCCGCCGCAAGAAAGACATCTGAGCGAGGTAAGGGTAGACGGGGTCTTGGGCCGCTGGTCTGCCGAACGCGGCGAGCTCGAGTGGATCTCGAACGGCACGTACAGGGCCGTGTCCGTGCCGTCCTTTGACCTTGCTACCGCACTACGCATCGCCGAAAGCCTGCGATGAGCGGCCCGGCCCGCGTCGCCGTGCGCGTGCTGTGGGCACTCTTCGGCGCAGTTGCCGGAGCGAGCGCGGCCTGGATAATCGGGGAGGCCCTGAGCGGCGCGCCCGTCCGCCCGGCAACCACCGCCACGGTGCGCGCCGGCCCCGGGCCTGCACCGATCGAGCGCCGCGCAATCCGCCGGCGCGATCACGTCCTTCTCGCGTGGGCGCCCGGGGGCCTACCGACCGGCAGCGCGCAGGCCCTGAAGCGCGTGCGCGGGGTGAGGGCGGTCACCATCGTGAGGGCGGGGCTCGAGTGGCTCGACGCGTCGCGCACCGTCGCCGGCAGCCCGGTCGACAAGCCCCCCGCGGGTTACGCGATCCCCTTCGAGGTTGCGTTCGTGCACCCGGGCGGGTACGCGCCTTTTGCGCCCGCCACGGAGCGAGACGCAATCCTCGCGCTCGACCCCAAGCACGCGCTGCTGGCGGCTACGGAAGCGCGCCTGCGCGGCACGAGCGACCCTTTGAAGCTCTCGCTGCGCGACCGGCGCGTGGAGACCGTGGGCGTCGTGAGCAATGCAGCCACCAACGGATACGAAGCCCTGATGGCCGGTCAGCTCCCTCGTTTCTGGCCGCAAGTGGATCGCTACGCGCTCATCCGCACGCGCTCGAAGGCGGTGCGGCCGCGGGTAGAGAAGGTGATCACGCGACTCGTGGGCTCGACCGCGTGGCAGATAAGGGCCCGCGGCGAGACTCCCTACCTGCGCTACGGCGACGCGGTCCAGCCCCAGATGATCCTCAAGAAGAACTTCGGAGAGTTCTCCGCGCGCCCCACCTACGGCGGTTACATACGAGTAGACCCCGCGTGGGAGCGCCGCCACATAGTCACGGGCCGCGTCCCGCTGCTGGGTGAGGTGACGTGCAACCGCGCCCTCATCCCGCAGCTGCGCGGTGCTCTGCACGAGGTTGCATCGAGCGGGCTCAAGTACGCGATCGACCCCACCCAGTACAGGGGTTGCCTCAGCACGCGCTTTGTCGACTCGCGGCCCGGTGGCCGACTCTCTCATCATTCCTGGGGCATCGCCCTCGACATCAACGCGCTGGACAACCCCCACGGCTCACAACCCTCTCAGGACGAGCGACTGGTCCAGATAATGCGCGACTGGGGCTTCACGTGGGGAGGTCGCTGGCTCGACCCCGACGGCATGCACTTCGAGTGGTACCGCTGGCCCTAACGCCCCGGGCGCGCGGCCGCTCGCAGGTCTAGCCTAGGAGCGTGAACCCGCGGGGCACCCAACCGTCACGCTCGCGTTGCCAAACGGAGCGCCTCGTCGACGGCCTCGGAGGCGGACCCGGCGCGCGTCACTGCGCGGACCTCTTTGCCTCCCTTACGCAGCTCCCACACATCGATCCCCACCACCGGCACGTTTGTCTTCAGAGCAAGAGCGATCTCCGATAGCGTCCCAAACTCGCCGCCCACTGCAACGAGCGCGTCGCTGGCACGCACTATGAGCGCGTCGCGCATCTCGCCCAGCCCGGAAGGGATGGCGACATCGAGATAGGGGTTCGCCTGCGTGCGGTCGAGTGAGGGAAGGATGCCGATGGTGGTGCCGCCTGCTTCCTTGGCTCCGCGGCACGCCGCCTCCATCACGCCGCCGAGACCGCCGCACACGAGCAGCGCGCCGCGGCGGGCGATGTGGGCCCCGACATCATGCGCGACGGCAAGGAGCTCGCTCCCCGCGTCGCCTGCCCCGACAACGCCGAGGTAGACCGGACTCACAGCAGCCGGCACAGGACGTCGTTTGCAACCATCGTCGCCGCCGGTGCGAGAGCCAGGGCGCGGGGTGAACTTTCGAGAAGGTCTGCCGCCGCGAGATCGTCGATGACTGCGCGGCGGGCCTGCAGAGCGCCTTGCCCGAAGCGCGCCGCGAAGGCGCAAGGATCGATACCCGAGGTGAGGCGCAAACCGAGGATCAGCGCCTCTCCCGCGCGCTCGCCGCTCCCCAGCACCTCGCTCCCGGCCTCGGCACTACGTCCTTGCTCGACTGCGGACACGTAGTCGCGCGGCAGGCGCAGGTTCCAGTAGCGGCGGCCGCCGGTGTGGCCATGCGCCCCTGCACCAAACGCAACGTAGTCCCCCGCCGACCAATACAGGACGTTATGGCGCGACGCTCGGTATGGGCGGGCCCAGTTGGAAACCTCGTAGCGGTCATACCCCGCGGCCCCGAGTCGCTGCTCGGCTACATCGTGGCGGTGCGCTTGCACATCGGGATCGACATCGGGAGCGCGGCCGGTCGCTATCAACGTGTGAAGGGGCGTTCCCTGTTCGATTGTCAGCGCGTAGGCAGAGATGTGATCCGGTCCCGCAGCGATGACCCCGTCGAGAGAACGCTCCCAGTCTGCATCGCTCTCCCACGGGGATCCATAGATGAGATCTGCGTTGATGTCGTCTGCGCCGGCGCTGCGCGCTGCGGCCACAGCTTGAAGGGCGCCCGAGGCCGAGTGCGTGCGACCAAGCGCCGACAGGACGCGCGGCTCGAGGGACTGCACGCCGATCGAAAAGCGGTTGAAGCCACCCTCAAGGAGCGCGTCGAGCTTCGCGGCATCGACAGTTTCCGGATTCACCTCGGCCGTGACCTCGGCTCCCGGAGCAAGCCCGATGCGCGCCCGCACCGCCGCCAGAATTCGCACGAGTGAGGCCGCCGGCAGCAGCGTGGGGGTGCCGCCGCCGAAGAACACCGACGTCGCCTGGGGCCACTCACAGCTCGCCCGCGAGACGTCGGCTACGAGTGCGTCGACGTAGGCGTCGTGCAGATCATCGAGACCCTCGTAGGTGTTGAAGTCGCAGTAGTGACAGCGGTGCGCACAAAACGGGATGTGCACGTAGACGCCGAACGCGGGCTCTGCGAGCCACCGTCCGTCTCGCGGCTCGGGTCTCACGACTGCCTGCCCATCGAGTCGACGCGCAGCGCTTCGATAAAGGCAGACTGCGGAACCTCGACAGACCCGATCTGCTTCATCCTGCGCTTGCCCTCCTTCTGTCGTTCGAGGAGCTTGCGCTTTCGTGTGATGTCACCCCCATAGCACTTGGCAAGAACATCCTTGCGCTTTGCCTTGACGGTCTCACGCGCTATCACGCGCGAGCCGATTGCCGCCTGGATCGGAACGTCGAAGAGCTGGCGCGGAATCAGCTTGCGCAGTCTCTCGGTCATCGACTTGCCATAGTCGTAAGCCTTGTCCCGGTGCACGATCGTCGAGAAAGCGTCCACCGGCTGCTGGTTGAGAAGCACGTCCACCTTGACGAGGTCGCCGGCCTGCATCTCGGCCGGCTCGTAGTCGAGTGATGCGTATCCCTTGGTTCCACTCTTCAGCTGGTCGAAGAAGTCAAAGATGATCTCTCCAAGCGGCATGTCGTAGCGGATCTCCACACGCTCCGTGGACAGGTAGCTCATGTCCTTGAGGCTGCCGCGGCGCTCCTGGCACAGCTGCATCACGGTTCCCACGTAATCGGACGGCGTCACGACGATCACCGACACGTATGGCTCGAAGATCGCGTCGACTGTGGAGGAATCGGGCATGTCCGAGGGGTTGTGAACGATCTCCCGCCCCCGCCCCATGAGCTGCAGCTCATAGCCCACCGACGGCGCAGTCGCGATCAGCTCGAGGTCGAACTCGCGCTCGAGGCGCTCCCTCACTATCTCCATGTGAAGGAGCCCGAGGAAGCCGCAGCGAAAGCCGAAGCCGAGCGCGCCGGAGGACTCGGGCTCGAACACCAGAGCAGAGTCGTTGAGCTTGAGCTTGTCGAGCGCATCGCGCAACAGCGGAAAGTCATCGCCGTCCGTGGGGAAGATGCCCGCGAAGACCATCGGCTTGGGCTCGCGATAGCCGGCCAGCGGGCTCGCAGCGGGCCGAGCGCGCGTCGTTACCGTGTCACCCACCTTCGCCAAGCTCACCTCCTTGATCCCCGAGATGAGATAGCCCACGGAGCCGGTCTCGAGCACGCTGGTGCGACGCGGCTCTGCGTGCATGACCCCGATCTCGTCGGCGTCGGCATCGACGCCTGCGGCCATGAAGTGAATCGGGTCGCGCCCCTCGAGCCGTCCGTCTACGACGCGCAGGTACGCGACTACACCCCGGTAGGCGTCGTAAACGGAGTCAAACACGAGTGCGCGCAGCGGCGCTTTGGGATCTCCCTGAGGCGCCGGGATGCGGGTGACGATCGCCTCGAGCAGCTCGGGCACGCCGTCGCCCGTCTTGGCCGACATGTGAAGGATCTCCGCGGGATCGCACCCGATGAGCTGAGCGATCTCTTGCGCGTACTTGTCAGGCTCGGCCGCCGGCAAATCGATCTTGTTCAGGATTGGGATGACCTCTAGACCCGCGTCGACGGCAAGATAGAGGTTCGTGAGCGTCTGCGCCTGGATGCCCTGCGCCGCGTCGACGAGCAGCAACACCCCCTCGCAGGCCGCAAGCGAGCGCGACACCTCGTAGCCGAAGTCCACGTGACCTGGGGTGTCGATGAGGTTCAGCTCGTAGGTGCGTCCGTTCCCCGCCGCGTAGTCCATGCGCACGGCGGCGGCCTTGATCGTGATCCCACGTTCGCGCTCGATGTCCATGCGGTCGAGAAACTGCGCGCGCATGTCCCGCTCACTGACGGTGCCGGTGAGCTGGAGCAAACGGTCTGAGAGCGTGCTCTTGCCGTGATCGACGTGACTGATGACGGCAAACGCCCTGCGCAGGGACTGATCCATGGATTGAGTGTTCTCCGAGGGTAGCGCGCCGGTTCACCCGCCCCCGCCACGGCCGGCGGGTTCTGGTATCGTGGGCCGCGAACCCGCAACGGATTAGGAGCAGTGTTCAGCGCGCATGGCCAACATCAAGAGTCAGATCAAGAGAAACAGGCAGAACGAGTCCCGCCGGCAGCGCAACAGGAGCGAGCGATCGTTCTTGCGCACCAAGCTCAAGCGCGTACACGAAGCGGTCGAGGCCGGCGACAAGCCGGGGGCACAGGACGCTTACACCCGCGCGGCCCGCATCCTCGACAAAGCGGCAAGCAAGGGCGTGATCCACAAGAACAAGGCTGCCAACCAGAAGGCCCGGCTCGCCAAGCGGGTCAACAAGGTCTGACCGAACCTTCCTGTGATTCAAGGACCCGCTCCGGCGGGTCTTTTTGCTGTCGAAGAAGAGCTTCAAAGGAGCGCCTGGAATGAGCATCCTGCTCGCCCTCGCCTCGGCGGTGACCTACGGCTCGGCCGACTTCCTCGGGGGCATGGCTAGTCGCCGCGCCCCGGCCCTGGTAGTCGTCGCGGTGTCTCAGGTCTTCGGCCTCGCCCTGCTGCTCGCCGCCCTCCCCTTGCTTCCGGCGGCGCACCCGAGCGCAGCCGACTTCGCGTGGGGCGCGCTCGCAGGCGTGGCCGGCGGGGCTGGGATCCTTTTTCTCTACAGGGGCCTCGCGGCCGGGCCCATGAGCATCGTGGCGCCCGTCACGGCTGCGTGCGCCGCAACGATCCCGGTGCCGGCGGGGCTAGCGTTGGGGGAGCGACCCGGCAGAGCGGCGCTCGCCGGGGTGGCCGTTGCCATCGTCGCGATCGCGCTCGTCAGCCGTCAGCGGTCCCGGGCCGCCGGCGGCCGGCAACCAGAAGGGCGCTGTGCGCGGGCGGCGCTTACCACCGCGGTGACGGCCGGCGTCGCCTTCGGCGCCTTCTTCATCCTCTTGGATCGGGCCTCGACCCAAGCCGGGCTGTGGCCGCTGGTCGGCTCGCGCGCCGGATCCTTTCTCCTCTACGGATCCGTGGCGCTGGCCACGAACACAGCCCTTCGCCTGCCCCGCGCGGCGCTGCGCACCACCCTGTCTGCGGGCGTCCTCGACATGGCCGCCAACGTCTTCTACCTCGTTGCTCTCCGGCACGGCTTGCTGTCGATAGTCGCGGTGCTGACCTCGCTGTATCCCGCCAGCACGGTGGTCCTCGCCCGGGTGGTGCTCAAGGAGCGCATGAGCCCGCTGCAGCTCGGAGGCATCGCCTGCGCCGCCGTGGCCGTCGTCCTCATTGCGGG
This sequence comes from Actinomycetota bacterium, assembly GCA_038254435.1. GTDB lineage: Bacteria > Actinomycetota > CADDZG01 > CADDZG01 > WHSQ01 > JBBSGD01. The sequence continues at coordinate 41,200 of JBBSGD010000002.1, read as the reverse complement.
AGGCTGAACGAGGTTCGCCAATGGGTCTAGCCCCCCCACAGAGCCGCGCGCCGGGTACCGGCCACGATCTCGATTACGACCCGCTCGAGGACGGCGTAGGGCGGGATGTCGCCTCCCTTGAGGTCGAGGTCGGCCTCGGCGAGCAGCGACATGGCCGACACCAGCTCCTCCTCCTTGTAGGCGCGGGCTTGCTTGGCGAGCCGCTCGGCCCGCCACTGGGGCAAGCCGGACACATCGGCCACGGCGCGTGCGCCGCCGCCGGCGTGGCGGCGCACCCTCAGCATCCGCCGTACGTGCCCGGTGACTGCCCCGAAGATCACCAGCGGCTCGTCACCCTGCTCGAGGAGGCGGCGAAGCGACTCCATCGCCGCCGCCAGCCGCCGCTCCCCCAGCGCGTCGGTGAGGACGTAGAGGCGCTCGTCGGCCAGCCTTCGAAAGGCGCTCCGCACCTCCCCCGCGCCTACCCGTGCACCCGGGCCCAGCGCGGTGAAGAGCTGTTCGAGTGCCCCGTCGAGATCCCGCAGCTCTGGGCCTACCGCGTCGACGAGCGCCCACGCGGCCCTGTCGTCGAGCCGCAGGCGGCGGGCAACGGCGCGCTCTTTCAGCCACGCTACGAGCTTGCGGCCCCGCGGCGCCTCGAGCGCAACCACCGTCCCGGACTTCTTGACGAGGGCGTCGAGCTTGCTTCGTCCCGGAGCCACCAAGACGAGGATGGCGTCCGGCGACGGCTTGTCGAGGTAGGCAGAAAGCGCCTCGATCTGCTCCTTCTTGAGCCCCGAGGCGTCGTGCACGATTACCAGGCGCCTGCCACCCAGCAGCGACGCGGTGCCGAGCGCGATAGTCAGCTCGGACGGGTCGACCCCTGCATCGAAGGACACCTCGGACAGGGAGTCGGTGCCCGCCTCCGTGCGTATGCGGGCAAGCGCCTCGGAGGCGAGCCAGGGCTCGCCCGTGACGAGGTAGACGGGCTGGCTCACGCGACGGCGCCCGCGGCGCTCATTCCTCGCGCAGGCCCATGGTGTAGACGACCTCGTGCTCTCCGGCCACGAGGGACACCGATTCCGCCCCCTCGTCGATGAGGGACGCCCACTCTACGCCCATCCAGTCCTCCGCGGCCTTCTGTGATTCGAAGGGCTCGGTGGTGCGCACCTCGCCACCAGACGCGCCTATCAGGGTCCATCGGAAGATTGCCATCGCAAGAGACTAAACGGCGCCGGGCGGGCTCGCCCGTGGCCGGCTCGCTCGTCAGGAGCTGAGGGCGAAAGCGGCCATGGCGAGGACTACCGACCCGCCGCCCACGACCACGGCCCACACGGCCAGCTCCCACGAGCTGATCTCGCCGTCTTCGGGCACGTCGCCTGCCACGCGCGCGACGAGGCTCCGGCGTCCGGCGCGTCCCGTGCGCCGCCCGTGGTTGGTGGCCCAGCCGCCCGCGGGCTCGGTCGCCCCGAGGAAGCCGAGCGCAAGCGCAAGGAGGCCGACCAGGAACAGCGCGGTCCCGATCCCGAACCACACCAACTTGTGGGCGAGCCACGCGTAGAGGACACCGGCGAGGACCGAGAACGCGACACACCCGAGAAGGGACACACCCAGAATGCGGAGGTTCCACAATCGCATCCTTACAGCCTACGATTTGCCGGCCCCTTAGTCGTCGCGCGCCTGCCGCGCCGCGGCGAGCGACCGGCCCGCCGCGAAGACAACCGGGGCTGCTGCGATGACCGCCCACCAGCGAGGCAGCTGCAGGGACGCCCAGCCCTCGTCCCCCAGCTTGTCGGCCACGGTCAAGATCCAGCCCGAGAACAGCCCGGCCGCGCCACCCACGGCAACGCCGAGCGGCGGCCACAGCAGCGCTGCGATCCCTGAAACGAAACCGAGAATCGTAGCCGGAGGAACAGCGGGAAGGGCGAGCGCGTTGGCGAGCGGCGAGGCGAGCGGCAACTGACCGAAGACCCCGAGCAGGAGCGGGGCCACCGCCGCCTGCGCCGCCAGGGTTACCGCAAGCCCCAGTGCAAGTGGGCGCGGCAGCCACCTCAGCGCCTCGGCGAGAGGAGCGCTCCACAGAACGATCCCCAGCGTCGCGGCCGCCGACAGCATCAACCCCACCGAGTAGACGAGCCCGGGCCGCCACGCCAGCAACACGATCGCCGCGAGCCCCAGAGCCTGGACCGGCTCTGCACGGCGGCCGTAGGCGAGAGCGGCGAGCGATATCGCCCCCATGGCGGCGGCGCGCAGAACCGAGGCGTCCGGGCCGACGACTACCACGAAGAACCCTATTCCGGCGGCCGCGATTGTTACCCGGGCCTTGTGCGGCAGCGACCGGGCGAGCAGCGCCAGCGCGCCGAGGACGATGGCGAGGTTGCTTCCGGATACCGCCACGACGTGGGACAGGCCCGTGCGCCGGAAGCGCTCGATCGTGGCCTGGTCGAGAAGGCGAGTGTCCCCGATGGTGAGTCCCAGGAGCAGCCCCGCCCGGCGCACGTCGAGGCCCCGTGTTGCCCTGCGCAGTCCGTTGCGCACCATCGCCGCCGCGGCCCACACCCCACCCGGCCCGGCAACCTCCCGCAGCTGCGCCTCATGCAGGACCGCAAGAGCACCGAGTCGCTTCCGCGCGGTGTCCTTGGGGTCGGCTCCATCGAGCGGCACGAGGAGGGCGCGCCCGCTGAGCGTCGCCCCGGCCGGCGCGGAGCTGCCGTCGAGGGCCACGACTCCGCCGTCTGCATACGTCTGCCACCCGTCGCAGTCTGCGCGCAGCACGCCCGCAAGCTGCCCCAGCCAGCCGGCATCCTCGAGGACCCGTACCGTCACCGAGCAGGCGGGGACGCGCTCCGCCAGCGCCGCCAGTGCCGCGGTCCCCTCCGTGCGCACTGCGGCGTTCGCCCAGCCTGCGCCGAATGCCACCAGCACCACGCCGGCGAGTAGCAGCGAGGGGCGCCTGCGCCACGCGAGAGCGCAGGCACCCAAACCGAGGACGGGCAATGCTGCCAGGGCCTCGGGGCGCGCGAAGCCCACGAGCGTGCCGCACGCCAGCGCGCCGGCCGCGGCGTAGACGATTACCAGTCGGTCGCCGCCGCGCTCAGATGGAGACGTAGGGGCGCAGGGATTCGAGGGTGGCGGGCCCGATGCCCGAGACCTCCAGCAGCTGGTCGACCGAGGTGAACGACCCGATCCTGGCACGGAAGGCGAGGATCGCCGCAGCAGTCACGGGCCCGACGCCGGGAATGGATTCGAGCTGGGTCTCGTCCGCGCTGTTGAGGTTGATCACCGCGGGGCTGGGAGAGACGCCGGTCACGGGTGCGCCGGTCACGGGTGCGCCGGTCACGGGTGCGCCGGTCACGGGTGCGCCGGGCACGCTCGTGGGCGACGCTACCTCCCCGCGGCGCGGCACATCGATCTTGGATCCGTCTGCGACGAGCTGGGCGAGGTTCACGGCACCGATTGCCGCCTTGCGGCGGGGTCCGTGGGCGGCCTTGATGGCGTCGGCGACGCGCGCGCCCATGGGGAGCTCGTAGAGCCCGGGACGGCGTACCGCTCCGGCAACGTGCACGTAGACCACGGCCGACGGGCTGGGGGACAGAGCAACCGCGGCCGCGGGCACCGACTCGCCGGAAGCGACCGCAGGAGACGCCGTCGCCGGGGCCACCGCGGGAGGAGCCACGGTTGCCGGCGCCCCACGCAGCCACGTCAGCGCGGCCAGCCCGACCAGTGCCGCTACCAGTGCCGCTACGAGGATCGTGGCGCGCCGCGATCCAATGAGCGACTCGAGCTTCTCGCGCCGGGAACGCTGCAGGCTGACCTGTGGCATGGATCCGTATACTCGTCGGGGCCCCGCCGGGACGCCGTGGCCCGCGCCACCAAGAGGGGCCGACAAAGGGCGGAAAGCCGAATGAGCATCGCTATACACGCGCTCGAACACGACGGGTTCGCGCGCTTCCTCACTACGTGTGAGGCGGCGTTCGGACACACCGCCGGCGACGAGTCGATAGCGCGACTAGGGCGCGTTGTCGCCACCAACCGCATGATCTACGCGGCCGACGGCGCCGACATGGTGGGGACCGCGGGCGCCTTCAGGTTCTCGCTTTCCGTCCCCGGCGGCGAGGTCCCCAGCGCAGGCGTCACGATGGTCGGCGTGCTCCCGAGCCACCGCCGCAAGGGCGTCTTGTCGGCGATGATGCGCCGCCAGCTCGACGATATCCGCTCGTGGAAGGAGCCACTGGCCCTGCTATGGGCGTCGGAGGCCGGCATCTACCAGCGCTACGGCTACGGGCTGGCCGCGCTCGGAGGGGACATCAACGTTGCGCGCGACCGCGCCGCGTGGCGCATCGCGCCGGAGCCGTACGGGTCGATTCGGCTGGTCGATGCGCGCGAGGGGCGCGCCCACATGGCCGCGGTGTACGAGGCGGTGCGCGGGCAGCGCCCCGGCATGCCGGCTCGCTCGGACGCGTGGTGGGACGCGCATCGCATGCCCGACCCCGAGCCCGAAGAGGAAAGGCACGGAGGGGGCCCTCGCTGGCAGGCGGTTCTTTCGGCGCACGGCGAGCCCGAGGCCTACGCGCTCTACCGCGTTCACGCGAAGTGGCTCGATGGAAGCCCCCATGGGCGCCTCGAGGTCATCGAGACCGCCGCGGCCAACGCCCGGGCGGAGCAAGCCATGTGGTCGTTCCTTCTCGGTGTGGACCTCGTTGGGGAGGTCGAGGCCTACCACCTTCCCGTGGACTGTGCGCTGCTGCACCAGATGCGCGAGCCGCGCCGTCTGCGCTTCGTCCTCGGGGACTGTCTGTGGCTGCGCATCGTCGATGCTCCGGCTGCCCTGGCGGCGCGCACATACGGCGGGAACGGACGGCTCGTGCTCGATCTGCACGATGTTTTCTGTCCGTGGAACAGCGGATGCTACGAGCTCGAGGTGACGGACGGCAAGGCGAGCGTCGCGCGCAGCGAAGCAGAGCCCGACCTTCGCCTCGACGCGGCGGACCTCGGCGCGATCTACCTCGGGGGCCCGAGCGTCGCCGTGCTGGTGGCGGCGGGCCGCATTGCAGAGCTGACGCCCGGCTCCGCCGGGCTCGCCGCCCGGCTCTTTGCGAGCGAGCGCGCCCCGTGGTGCCCGGAGATCTTTTGACCCGTAAAGCGTCTCGGCAAGCAATTAGTCGGTAGCTACGACCAGCGACACGAGCTTCGGGGGCCGGGCGATGACCTTGGCGGGCTCCCTTCCTCCAAGGTGCTCCCTCACCTTGTCCGAGCCAAACGCGCGCTCGACCATGATGTCTTCAGAGACATCGGCCGGCACCGTGATCCTGTCGCGCACTCTGCCGTTTACCTGAACGATCATCACGACCTCTTGCTCGGCCGCGAGCAACGCGTCGAAGACCGGCCACGGCTCATCGTGCACCGAGCCCTCGTGCCCGAGTCGCCTCCATGCCTCGTCCGTGACGAACGGCGCCATGGGACACAGCAGAAGCAGCACGCTTTCCACCACCCTCCGCAAGACCGCGGCATCTGCGTCGGGCTCAGCCTTGTAGCGGTAAGCGTCGTTGACGAGCTCCATGAGGCGCGCTATGGCGGTGTTGAAAGAGAACGCCTCGTAGTCGGCGGTCACTACCTTTATCGTCCTGTGCATTCGTTCGATGAGCGGTCCGGCCGAGGTGGCGCCCTGCGTAACCGGCGCGTCGCCGGCCTCGACCACCAACCGCCACACCCTCTGCAGCCACGGATAGGTCACCCGGCCTATGGAATCGACGCCCTCCTCGGGCCAGTCGAAGTCGGCGTCGGGAGGGCCCGAGAACAGGATGTAGAGACGCAAGGCGTCCGCGCCGTACCGTTCGAAGGCCTTTGTTGGGTCCACGAGGTTGCCGCGTGATTTGGACATGCGCTTAGCGCCCATCGTGACCTGCCCCTGGTTGAGGAGCGCGGGGAAGGGTTCTGGGTCGCGCGCCATGCCCATATCGACGAGGATCTTCTGCCAGAAGCGCGCGTAGATGAGATGCAACACGGCGTGCTCAATGCCCCCCGTGTACTGGTCGATGGCCATCCACGCGTCATCGACCTCGCGCGCAAACGGCTCCTCGTCGTTATGCGCGTCGAGATAACGGTGGAAGTACCACGACGAGTCGACGAACGTGTCCATGGTGTCCGTGTCCCTGTGCGCATCCGCTCCGCACTTCGGGCACCGGACGTTGACCCACTCGTGCGCGCCTGCGAGGGGTGACTGCTCGCCGGTGGGGGCGAAGTCGACGTCGTCGGGCAGCGTGACCGGAAGCTCCTCCTCGGGAACCGGCACTTCGCCGCAGGCGGCGCAGTGAACTATCGGAATCGGCGTCCCCCAGTAACGCTGGCGGCTGATAAGCCAGTCGCGCAGCCGGTAGTTGACCGCATGACGCCCGCGTCCCTCTTGTTCGAGCCACTGGGTGACCGCCGCAACCGAACGGTCCGACGGAGTCCCGTCGAACGTCCCGCTGCCCACCATCACGCCCTCACCCAGATAGGCCGCGTCCATCGTCGAGGGATCAAGCGCGCCGGAGGCCGGCTGTATGGCTACGCGAACCGGCAGGTCGTAGCTGCGTGCGAACTCGAAGTCGCGCTGGTCGTGCGCCGGCACCGCCATGACGGCGCCCGTTCCGTAGTCCATGAGCACGTAGTCGGCGGCCCAGATCGGGATGGCCTCTCCGGTGACGGGGTTGGTGGCGTGCTTGCCGAGCCAGATGCCCTTCTTTGCCCGTTCCGTCGAGGTGCGGTCGATCTCGGTAAGGCTCTCTACCTTGGCCCTGAACGACGCCAGCCGGCCTTCGTATTCGGTCCCCCGTGCGAGCCGGTCGCACAGCGGGTGCTCGGGTGCGAGGACGAAGAAGGTGGCACCCCACAAGGTGTCGGGACGAGTGGTGAACACAGTGACGGGCTCGCTCTCGCCCTCGATGTCGAAACGTACCTCGGCACCTTCGGAGCGTCCAATCCAGTTGCGCTGCAGCATCTTGAGACGTTCGGACCAGCCCACGTTGATGGCGAGGTCGTCGATCAGCCGGTCGGCATAGTCCGTGGTCCTGAAGAACCATTGCGTGAGCCACCGCTTGGTTACGACCGCATCGCAGCGCTCGCAGCGTCCGGCGATGACCTGCTCGTTGGCAAGAACGGTCTTGTCGTTGGGGCACCAGTTGACCGGTGCGCGCTCGCGATAAGCAAGACCTCGTTCGAAGAAGCGCAAGAAGAACCACTGGTTCCACTTGTAGAAGGAAGGGTCGCAGGTCGCAAAGGAACGTGACCAGTCAAACGAGCACCCGAGTCTCTGCGCGGACGACTTGAGCTGAGCGATGTTGGCGTAAGTCCACTCCTTTGGGTTGATGCCGCGCTTGATGGCCGCGTTCTCTGCCGGCAGGCCGAACGCATCGAACCCAAGGGGACTCAAGACGCTGAAGCCCCTCATTCGAGAGAAGCGAGCCAGCGCATCATGGATGGAAAAGACCTCGACGTGGCCCATGTGCATGTCGCCCGAGGGATAGGGGAACATCGTCACGACGTAGCGCTTGTCGGAGGACGGAAGCCGAGGCGCGGCCCAGCGCTCGGTGTCTACCCATTCGCGCGCTAAGCGCTCTTCGACCTCGCGGAACTCGTAGTCCGGTTCCATCCCACTCCTCCTGCCGGCGGGGCATCGGGCGGCGTTTCCGCTCTGACCCTAAAGGCTCGTGCCCCTATGTGACAGATCGGTCCTGGGAAGGCACGATCTACTCATGCGTGGACGGGCACAATCCGATGATTCGACGCCGCGCTGGTCGCGACACGATTGGTGGGGCGTGGTCCTGGATGCACCCGACGCGCGTGCGCTCGCTCACTTCTACGCAAATCTGCTCGGGTGGAAGATCGCCAGGGACGAGCCTGCATCCGCGGCCGTGGGGCCGCCCGACGGGGTGGCGTATCTGGCCTTTCAGACGTCACCTGAGTATGCGCGCCCGGTCTGGCCACCCGCCGAAGGCTCCCAGCAGAGATGATGCACCTCGACTTGCAGGTGGGTGACCTCAAAGCCGCAGTCGCCCACGCACTCGAGGCCGGTGCAAAGCTGGCCGAGTACCAGCCCCAGGACAACGTTCGCGTGCTCCTCGATCCGGCTGGGCACCCCTTCTGCCTGTACGTGGACGAGTAGTGCTCAGCACCACGGCATGCGCGTAACCACCCCGGCAAATCGCGGGGAACCGAAATGTCTGGTGCACGTGGTGCACATGGTGCCCGCGCTTGTCCCCCGATCGGGCGGTGCACGTGGTGCATTTGGAGCCCGCGCAGACCCCTCATCAGGGCATTGCTCGCGGTGCACATGGTGCACATGGTGTCCGAGCGGGCCCCTCAGCGGAGCGGTGCACGCGGTGCACATATCGCCGCGCTGCCCGCGGTGCCGCCTGCCCGCCGAACCACGGCGCTGGCCGGCTGATCAAACTGCGAGGGGGCGGCGCGGCGTCGCTCGCATCCCGGGTCAGCGGCGTGGTGGCCCGAAACTCGCAAGGCGCGTGTCACACGGGAGACCTTCCGCCTCAACTCGACGTCCCTACTCTTGCAGTCCCGCCGACAGTGGTGGTGGGACACTCGAGGGGAGGACGAATGGTTCTCCCCGGCTAAGCTCCAGGAGCGCGAACCGTCGACACCCCTTGCGGCACGGCCGTCAGCGGATAACGTCAGTACCACGCGGACCGGAAAGGATGAGTCATGGACCTGCCCCAGATGTTCTCTCGTGCCACCGACGAGTTCGGCAGACGCGTGCGCGTCGTGAGCGACGATCAGTGGGGTCGATCCACGCCGTGTCCCGAGTGGAGCGTGAGGGATCTCGTCAACCACCTCGTGAACGAAAATGCCTGGGTGCCCCACCTTCTCGCCGGCAAGACAGTGGAAGACTTGGGTGATTCACTCGACGGTGACCTCCTTAGAGACGATCCCCAAGGAGCTTGGTCGCGCGCTGCTGCGGGCGCGATCGCCGCAATCGCCGAGCCGGGCGCACTCGACCGCACGACCCATCTCTCCTTCGGAGACTTCCCGGCCCCCGACTACGTCGGGCAAGTACTCACCGATCACGTCATTCACGCGTGGGACCTCGCGCGCGCCATCGGCGCAAACGAGTCGCTCGATCCCGAGCTGGTGTCGTTCGCGTACGACACCCTCGAGCCGCAAGTCGAGCAGTGGCGGGCGGGTGGCGCATTCGGCCAACCACAGGAGGTTCCGAACGACGCCGATCTGCAGATCAAGCTGCTGGGGATGACCGGCCGCAAAGCCTGAGTCTCGTTGGGGTGTCACTAGGCTGGTCACCAGTTGGTCGTGAACCGAGCGATCAACTAGGCTCTATCAGTGAAGCGGGAGCTCGGGGAACCGGGCTGAGAGGGCGGCTGACACGGCCGTCGACCGCCACCACCTGATTCCGGGTAATGCCGGCGAAGGGAGATCGATGTGCGCTCTGCACGTTTCTATGGTCCACACGAGCCACTGCGCCTCGAAGACGCTCCGGTAACCGAGCCGGGTGCCGACGAGGTCAAGGTACGCGTACGTGCGGCGGGCATCTGCGGCACCGAGCTGCACTTCCTGGAGGGGCTCTACCCTCCCGCGAAAACGCCGATGATCCTCGGTCACGAAGTCGCCGGCGAGGTCGCCGAGACTGGCTCTGCAGTGGAGAGCTTTGCCCCCGGCGAGCGCGTCGCTCTCTACTACTACCTCTTCTGCGGCCGGTGCCGCTGGTGCCTGCGCGGTTTCCAGAACCTGTGCCTCGCGCCGCGCGGCTTACTCGCCTTCGTGTCCGACGGTGGGTTCGCGGAGTACGTCACGGTACCCGCGCACTGCCTTGTGCGTTTGCCCGGCGAGCTGTCTTTCGAGGACGGCGCGACGCTGTGCTGCAGCGCCACCACTTCCATCCATGCGCTGGCTGTGTCCGAGCTACAGCCCGGCGAGACGGCCGTCGTGTACGGAGCCGGCGGCGTCGGTTTGAGCCTGATTCAGCTCGCGCGCCTGCGCGGCGCGCGGGTGGTCACAATCAGCCGATCGGAGCACAAGCTCGCGCAGGCACGCGAGCTCGGCACTGATTACGCCGTAACGCCGGATCAAGCCGGCAAGATCGTGGGCCAGGTAACCGGCGGCCTCGGCGCGGACGTAGTCTTCGAGCTGGTCGGCGGCGAAGAGACGATGCCCATCGCGCTGTCCTTGCTCGGCAAGCGCGGCCGGCTCGTCTTCATCGGCTATACCGCCCACACACTCACGGTCAGCCCGCTCGCCCTAGTCGTCGACGAGAAGCAGATCCGAACCTCTGTTGGAAACACCTTCGCAGAGCTCGAGGTCGCGGTCGACCTCGCCGCGCGCGGACTTCTCAAGTCGGTGATAGCGGACGTGCGCCCGCTCGAGGACATCAACGACGCTCTCGACAAGCTGCGGGCCGGCGAGGTCGTAGGCCGCGTCGTCGTCACACCGTGAGACTCGGTGTCTACGTCATAACCTCGGCGGGCCTCGTGTCCGGCCGCAGCCATCTCCAGGTCGGCCGCGCTGCCATCGAGGGAGGCGCCAGCGCTCTGCAGCTCAGGGCTCCGGAGCTGGGCGTCGCGGAGCTGCTACCAGTCGCAAGACTGCTTGCGGCGGAGTGTCGCGCCGCCGGGATGGATTTCATCGTCAACGACCGCGTCAACGTGGCCGTTGACAGTGGGGCATCCGGAGTGCACGTGGGCCAGTCCGACGATCCAACGGGCGTGCGCGCCGCCATCGGGCGCGACGCCATCCTCGGCGTGAGCGTGACCACCCCCGACCAAGCCCGGGCAGCCGAGGCGTGCGGCGCCGACTATCTCGGCGTGACCGTGTGGGCGACCGCTACAAAGCCAGAAGCGGCGCCCGTGGGCTTGAACCACCTCCGGGGGATTGCGGCGGCGGCCCGAATACCCGTGGTGGGCATCGGCGGTATTGACGCATCGAACGCGGCGTTGGTCTTGGGGGCCGGGGCTACCGGCGTCGCCGTAATCTCGGCCGTCGGCGCGGCCCCCGATCCAGTCGCCGTCACCCGGTCGCTCGTGGATGCCGTGCATCACTCAATGAAAGGAGCCTGATGGCAATCGACGCCGACACGGGAAAGATCTCCGGGAAGACCTTTGCCGAGGTCATCCTCGGAAACCTTGGCGCATCCAGCAGCGCCACGCTGGTCGGCCCTCAGCATGGGGTGGATGTCGGTGTGGTGCGGGTGGCCCCGGGGCTGGTGATGGCAATCACCACCGACCCGGTGTTCATCGTCCCCACGTATGGATGGGAGCGCGCCGCATGGTTCGCAGTCCACATCCTCGCGTCCGACGCCGCCACGAGCGGTCTGCCCTTGCGCTGGATGACGGTGGATCTCAACCTGCCATCCGCCATGTCGAACGATGAGCTTGCCTCTCTGTGGCGCGCATACTCCAAGACATGCGACGACCTCGACATTACGATCGTGACCGGCCACACCGCTCGTTACGACGGCTGTAACTACCCGATGGTGGGCGGCGCGTCGTGTATCGCCGTTGGAGCCGAAGACGCGTACGTCACACCCTCGATGGCGCGCCTCGGCGACAAAATGGTCGTGACCAAAGGCGCGGCCATCGAAGCAACCGCGTTGTTTGCCGCGACTTTCCCCGGACGGCTGGCCGAGGCCGTGGGTGCAGATACTGTGCGCGCCGCCGATTCATTGTTCGAGAAGATGACGGTGGTACCCGAGGCGCGCGTCGCGGCTGAGTTCGGACTGCGAGACGAAGGCGTCACGTCGATGCACGATGCCACAGAGGGGGGCGTGCTCGGAGGTCTCATCGAGGTAGCGCGCGCCTCGGAGGCCGGGATGCGCATCGAGCTGGCCGCCATACCGGTGAGGCCCGAAGTGCGCGCCGTGTGCGACCACGTCGGCATCGACCCCTACGTATCCATCTCCGAGGGCACGCTCATCGCCACGGTGGTGCCCGAGCGAGCCGAAGAGCTCGTAGGCGCGTTCGCGGACAACCGCATTGATGCAGCCATCGTCGGCGAGGTTACGGACGCTGGTACCGGCATCACCATGAGCGACGAGAGTGGTACGCGGCCGTTGCAGGCTCCAGAGGTAGATCCTTTCTGGGCGGCGTTCGGACGCTGGGCTGAGGAGGCGCAAGCGTAGACGGGCGGCGGCTTTGGCATGTGGCGCGAGCGCCGCGAGCTCGCGGGTAGTCCTATCAGTACCGACGGGCGCGATCTCCAAGACCTCTACGACATGCGCTATCCGGTCGCCGCGTTGCCCGACAACAAGATCGTCAACACGGTAACGCTCGGTGCGCCGGCGCCGTCTGAACGAGATGTGAAACGCGACCTACGTCACCGACTTTCTTCTCGCCAGGTGGAGGTGGTTTTGATGGCGGTTTGATCCCGGCCCTTAGAAAGCGGCTCGAGCACTAGCAACCGCAGGTCCCGTCAAGTCGTGACCAGGACCTCTCAACCAAGCTCCAAAGAGCCCGGTCATTCATACTCCCGAGTCGGAAGGTGCCATCAGTGCGGTGGGGATTCGAGCGTCGTCAAGATAGCTTCGGCGAGAGCGCGAGCTGAACCCGGCTCTAGCTCGACGGCCACTCGGGCGCTGGGTCCCCTTTGCGGGTTGAGAAAGTCGATGTTCAGCGTGTGTTCCGCGGGCGTGTGCACCGGGTGGTCGTAGTACACGCTGATGTCCGCCAGGGGGAACCAGCTCCCGCCCTTCCCGCTTCCGGTGGTCACCGGGACCTTGATCGTCGAGTAAGTGCACATGATCCTCTCCCTCAGCTCGCTAGGTGGGTTCCAAAGAAGTTAAGGATGCGTCGCCATCCGTCTTCCGCCGCCTCGGGACGATAGCTGGGGCGATCCACGGCAAAGAAGCCGTGGCCCGCGCCCTCGTAGGTGTGGAGCTCGTACGCCTTGTCGTGCCGCTTCAGCACATCCTCGAGCTCGGCCACCTGCTGCGGCGTCGGGTGGGAGTCCTCGGCTCCGAACAGGCCCAGCAAGGGACAAGACAGCCGTGGAGTCAGGTTCACGATCGGCTCGACGTTGAGCGTCATGCCTTCCGGCGGGGTCCCGGTGACAAACGCGCCGTAACAGTCGACCGCGGCATCGAGCTTCAGGCTGCAGGCAGTCAGGAACGACTGCCGTCCGCCCGAGCAGTAGCCGATGACACCGACCTTCCCGTTGGAGCTGCTGAGGCCGGCCAAGTAGCGCGCGGTCGCGTCGACGTCGCCGATGAGCCGCTCGTCCGGTACGCCCCCGGCGGCACGCACGGCGGCCGCGGCATCGTCCGGACTCTCGCCGGGGGCCTCCCGCGAATATAGATTCGGACAGAGCGCGAGATAGCCGCTTTCCGCGAAACGGCGGGCGATCTCCTTGGTGGCGCGGTCATAGCCCGGCATGTGGTGGATCACCACCACCGCTCCCCTAGGTGCCGGGCGCATCGGACGAGCGAGGTAGCCCTCGATCCGATCGCCACCATGACCCGAGAAGTACACGGTTTCCGCAAGCAGCGCGTCGTACATACATCCTTCAATTCGATCGATTCTCTGGCCGATGCTTGGGCTATTCGAGGAGCTCGGAAATAGCTTCCGGCGGCCCTTGGCTGGTGGCCGATGTCCCCCGGCGCAGGAACTCGACCTGGTCGGGCCACGGCGCTACGTATTGGTCATTGGTGGCGTCGTCCCAGTGGATGAACGTGATGTCTTCGACATCAACTCGAAAGAGGTGGAACTTGCCCGCCTCGGGCTTCCAGCCGAGCTGCTCCGCGACCCTCCTGGCGAATTGCCCCTGCACCTCGGCGTCGGCCTCGAGGAGTGCGCGACCTCGAAGCTTGTATTCCCCATCCGTACCATCCCTGCTGGTAACGATGCTGTGCAGCAGGATCGTGGGATCGCGCATCAGGTCGCCGGTCTTTTGCGAACCCCACCCCATCGAGAGCCAAAGGTCACCCTCCCAGAAGAGCGGCTCGACGGGACTTATTCGTGGAGACCCATCACGCCGGACCGTGGCCACCAGGACCACGCCCGGATCGCCCAGTTTCCTCCTGCCGAGCTCAGCCAGACGAGGTTGCTGCGTTTCGATGCCGGCCCAGCGCATAAGGCTTCCCATCGACGAATGTCCGCGCGGCGAGTAATAGGCAGGCCACCCGCGCACCACACGTCCGCTACACGAGGAACACGATGTGTGGGACCCTCGTCGGAATGAACCGTCCCCAGCCGAGGGGCGCCTCTTAGGATGAGAACCGCAACCCCCTCCCGAGGTTCGAGTTGCCCTCGTAGAAGTGAATCCGATCTACAAGGGAAGCGCCGGGCCCTGTGTAGCGAAGGATGTAAAGACCGTTGCGGATGTCGACCATGTAGATCAAGCCATCCTTGATGATCGGGTAGCTCCACATGACCACCTTGTTGAGTCCTTGACTGAGCGCCACGTCCTCTGTGTCGACGTCTCGTAGAGGCTGCGGCACGAACTCGCCGACCTGGCGCGGGTGGCTCGGATCGGCAAAGCGGAAGGCCTGGAACCCGCCCGAGTGCCACGTCACGAAGGCCAGATTCTTCAGCACCGTCGGGTTGTGGGACGCGTAGCTGGTGAAGTAGGTGTTGGCCGGATCCTGTCCCTGTTCCGTCTGACAGTACGCGTGATGGTTCTCCTTGATCCTGTACTGACCGACCACGCGTGGGTGGGATTCGTCGGATATGTCGACGAGGTGCACCCATCCCCAAGGACATCCATGGTCCTCGAAGGCAAAATCGTCGAGTAGATCCCCGTAAATCTCGTCTGTGGTGACGACGAGGTCACGTCCCGGAACCTTAACGGCTGAATGCACCGTCTGGTTGGGCCATGTGGGACTGTTGCGGACAGGGGTGAGGAGGTGGAAACGGGGGTGAGGGCGCGCTCGGGCGATCTCGCTGCTGTCCAGCACGAGGAAACCGCCGCCGAGGTAGGCGAGATACGCCCTTTTCCCATCCCTTGAGAGCCCCATGCTGTGCAGTGCGACATCGAAGTTCTTGAGCGCGCTTGGGCTGTAGCGCGGGTTGGCGGTGAAGCTGGCGATCTCTTTGACGACTCCGGAGCGGGCATGGCTGATGTCGACGACGCTCAGGTTAGCGGTCGCATCGTCAGGAGTCTCCGAGTTGTGCGGTGTAGAGAGGTAGAGGAGAGCCCTGTTGGGACGCTTCGGGTCACGCCACAGGAACATCTCGTGCGGCTCGTTGGGGGGTTCGTACTTGCCTATGAAACGAGGGTGGCGGGCGTTGGGTCCACTCAGGTCGTAGAAGCTGATGTCCCATGTTTCAGGTCCCGAAACACACGAGTGAATGAGGGTGCTGCAAGGGAAGTTCATCACGATCAGGAGCTTCTTTTTCGGCCATACACGCAGCTCGCGCGACGTCTGGCTGGAAAGCTCCTCGTGGGGCGCTCCTATCTCGCCGACAACGTGTGGAGTTGCCGGGTCGGCAGCGTCGACCACCAGCACCCCGGCGTGTTCGTGGCCAGACGAGGCGTCGGTCCGGCTGCCCACGTAGACATAGTTCCTGTAGAGGGCGGG
The DNA here is from genome assembly GCA_038254435.1 of Actinomycetota bacterium. Lineage (GTDB taxonomy): Bacteria > Actinomycetota > CADDZG01 > CADDZG01 > WHSQ01 > JBBSGD01. Next base: position 25,707 of record JBBSGD010000002.1, on the reverse strand, counting down.
AGCAGCGTTCATGCCGCGCCCAAGCAGGCCAGAGTGTCCCACAAGCTCAAAGTTGTGCGCCTTTCTTACGGCGCCTGTTTTCGAAGGGCTTGAGCCACCTCCGTGCCCCAGGACCGGGACGGAAAGAGCAAGCAAAGAAGCCACCAAGAGCAGTCCAAGCCGGCGCATCTCAACCCCCTTAGGGTAGGTCAGCCGCTACCAGCACGAGGTTAGGCAAGTCCCATGGTCACCCGTCCACCTGCCGCACCTCCCAAAGCACATCTTCTTGCGGAGAGACCGGTTTTGTCCTCTCTCGCGTCGTCTTTGGAAGCCGGTCTTTCCGCCACACAGGCTCGGCGGCGCGATGCTTGGAGTCATTCGATGAAAGGAGCGAACGTGCTGACGCGAACCCACCGTCCACGCTTTAGCGGTCGCGGCAACCGGGTGAGATTTCATCCCCCCACGAGGTGGCACCAAAATCCATTAGAAGGGATCCGGGAGTCGTTCCAGTCGACGATCGCCATCGAGAAGGCTCTGGGCCAAAACGTCCAACGGGCCCTTGAAATGGGGAACACGTGGAGTGATGTCGGTCGAGCTCTGGGTGTCGCGAAAGACGCTAAATCCGCCGATGACGTCATTGAAGGACTTGCCGCGGCCAGGAAGGACCTCTGGTCAGGCATGTTCTGTGCCTAGAGGCAGGATGACGATGAGGAGCCAAGGGTTACACGTGTATCCCTCTGCCACTCGTTTGCCATCCCAGAGGAGGAGTCATATTGGTATCAAGCCAGAAACGGGATACGACACAAGGGAACCGCCTGCGAAACTTGACAGGATGTTCTGCACAGGTCATCCGCCTTTCGTACCCACTCGCGATGAATGCATCGGCCCACTAGTTGGGATGATCACGCATCCGCTGGCTGCCAAGCGACGGGGTTCCCCGCCCCGACACCTCTGTTCGGCCTGACTCTTTCGTGACGGACATCCCGGTACCATTGCTCCGTGAACTTACGCGTCGAGACCGCGGACGACCACGATGCCGTTCTCGAGTTGCTGCGCGTCGCCTTCAACGCGGACAACGTCATCGCGCTCGTCGAAGCTATCCGTGCCGCGGGCGACGCAGTTCCCGAGCTAGAGCTCGTCGCTGAGGACGAGGGTGAGGTTGTGGGTTGCGTCATGTTCAGCCACGTCGGCTTCGAGAGTACCGAGGATGACGGCTCCCATCGCCTCCTGGCGCTCACTCCGCTGGCGGTGCACCCCAGCCGCCGGCGTCAAGGGATTGGGGGGGCGCTCGTGCGACTCGGTCTTCGAATGGCCGCCGAACGCGGAGAGCGCGCCGTGATCGTCGAGGGCCTTCCGCGCTACTACCCGCAGTTCGGCTTCGAGATCGCCAGCTCGCACGGCATCGAGAAGCCCGACGAGCGCATCCCCGACGCAGCCTTCATGGTCGCCAACCTGACCCCCGACAGGCCCTATCCCCGGGGCAAGGTCGTGTATCCCGACTACTACTACGAGGTCGGGGCCGTCGGCCCTAGCGAAGCCAGCGACAGCTGCGCGCACAGCCACTCGGATGTCACCTAGTTTCTAAGCGGTCCGACAACTGCAGGAGGCGATATGGGCGACCAGGCGAAGGGCACGTTCATCCTCGACAGCTGGGACGACACGCCGTTCGACGAGGCCGACGGCGCGACCCTCTCGCGGGTGCGGGTCCTCAAGACCTTCTCCGGCGATATCGACGGCACCAGCGTCGCCGAACTCCTCACCGCATCGGCGAACGAGCAATCACGCGCCTACGTCGCAGTCGAGCGCGTCACCGGATCGGTGCACGAGCTGGCCGGGACTTTCGTGCTTGTGCACCATGCCGACTCGGGCCGCGCCGGCGACTCGCTCAGCATCTCGGTCCTGCCTGAGTCCGCGACCGAGAATCTTGCCGGCATGACCGGGGACCTCGACATCACCATCGACGCCGATGGCACGCATGGCTACACGCTGACGTACGAAATGGGTTCGCAGGAATAATCGCGTAGGATCCGCGCGCCCCTCGTACCAAACGTAGTCGTCCTCATCCATCCTGGCCACGTCCTTCGAGTCGGCCATCGTTGAGCTTCCCGAGGTGATTGAGGCCGTCGTCGTCGTCTCGCCCCGACCGCAAGCGCGGGACGATTTGTGAAGGCGTTCGTCCGGCTGGCCCACGAGGTCCCGGTGACGAGGAGCTGGTGGGCAGATCTAGGGGCACGTCCGCGATTCTTGCGCGGCCTACGCGTATCCGCGGGAGGTGGAGTTCGTAGGCGACCTTCCGAAGACCCTGACGGGAACGATCCGCCGGATCGAGCTCCACCAGGCCGAGCTCGAAAAAAGAGCAGACGAGACGCCAGGTTGATAGTGATGGGCGCGATGCGCGGACGCTCGTCTCCGCCCTCCCGCGCCCGAGGGATGTGTTGATCCGGCTCTTACATAAGGGACCCGAATCGGATCGTCTACGCGGGCAGCTCCGTGGCCGATTTGGCGCCTCGGCCGCGTAGCCACCGCACCACTTCTCTGGCATCGCTCCTGTGCGCGGCGTCGAGCGGCGTGAGCTCTTCCCATGGCGGTATCCAGTTGAGTTCGGCTCCCCTGTCGATCAGATACTCGGCGCAGATCTGCTGGTCGCCGTGGCACGCTCCCCAGAAGGCCCGGTCGATGTCCTCTTGAGAGGGTGGCGTGACGCCGAAGTAGCCCTCGACGCGATCCATCAGCCCGAGCGTTGCAGCGTCCGTCAGCGTGGTCTCTGCACCTCGCTCGACCAGCCTGTGCGCGGCCCGCCATTGCCCGAACCCGCGCGCGTCGGCGAGAGGGGTACCGCCGCCTATGACCGCTCCGTCTGCCTCCATGTCGGCTCCGGCGTCGATGAGCGCGTCGAGCACTTCGACGTCATCGCTGCTCGCCGCCCAATGAAGTGGCGTCTCGCAGTGCGGTCCACGGAAGCGCGCATTGACGTCGGCTCCCGCCTCGACAAGTGCGGTCACGGTCGCGGCCCCGTTGGGGAAGTGTCCCGGCCAGTCCGTCGCCAGGTGCAGCAGCGTGCGCGACATCCCTTCGGGGTCGTCATCGCCGAGCCTCGCTGTCGCCAGACCGGGATTCCCGGCTAGGAGGCGCTTCAGCGCCGGAACATCGCCTGTGTGAATCGCCTCCCCCACTGCGACCGCAAGGGGCTCGTCGGTGTGCAACGTCATCACGACAGCCTCCTCGGGCTCAGAAGGTCTCGCCTGCTCTTAGGACTCCCTGGTGAGCCTAATGGGCCGCCGCGAGGGTCTCATTGCGGTGACGGCACTCCCCTCCAGGACAGAAAGGGACTTGAGCTCACCCGACGCGGGACCCGGTTGGTGTCCACGATCCCTCGAACAACACGCGGCCCGGTGCGAATGCCGATTTGATGGGCACGTGGGATGTGCCCCAAAGTTGAGTTGTGACTTGTAGCTTCTACAGAGCGGCCCGTTCGGCCTGAGTCGTCGGGTACTGAGAGAAGTTCCCTTCCGCGTACAACGAGAACCGGTCACCGCCCTGGCGCTTGGAGTCGTACATCGCATGGTCGGCCATGATCGTCGCCAGATCCGGTGAGGAAGCTGCTGCGGCATCCACGACAGCGATTCCGATGCTCCATCGTGACGGGGACGGTGCCCCCACTCGCGCCTGCAAACTCCTTGCGCACGGCTGTCAGCAGCTTGCCGGCAATGAGCTCTGCCCCATTCACATCTACCTCAGGCAGCAGGACCGCAAACTCGTCTCCTCCGAGACGAGCCGGGATATCCGTGGCGCGCAGACTCCTTCGGCAGCAGGTCTGCAACTGCTCTCAAGACACCATCCCCAGCCGCGCCCATGCGAATCGTTCATCTGCTTGAAGTTGTGCAAGTCGAGAATGAACAGAGCTCCAGACGACTGATATCGAGCCAGGTGAGCGAGCTGGCGAGAGAGCTCTTCGGCAAAGCGCTGCCTATTGAACAATCCCGTAAGAGGGTCGTGCTGGGCGACGTGGCGAAGCTCCGGTTCGAGCTCTTTACGCTTGCTGATGTCTTCCACCTGCGAAATGAGATAGAGAGGCGGTCCTCCCGGTATGCGAGCGAGTGACGAATTGAAGGACACCCACACGGGTGACCTTCGGCATGGATGAAGCGCTTCTCCAAACGGTAGCTCTCGATCGACCCGTCGCGGAGCTTCTTGGCCTGCTCCTCGTCTGCGGCGACATCGTCTGGATGGGCGACCCTTGTTCCCCCCTCGCGAACTGTCCGCGCTGGTGGAATCTGTAGTTCGGGAAGAATTGCTCCGGGGATCCAGGATGGAAGGCCACCGCTCCAGCCGCGTCGATGCGCTTGCCGACGCGACTAACCCGGTCAGTGGCCTGGATTGCGGCCGGATATAAGCATGTGCGATGAATAGACTCAACGTCATGCGCGTGTTGTTTGCCTCAACCAAGGGGGCCGGCCATTTTGGCCCGCTGGTGCCGTTCATCGAAGCGACGACACGGCGCGGAGATGAGGTGCTGATGGTCATCCCGCCTGCCCTCGCGGCGACGGTCGAGGCGAGCGGACATCCCTTTCGGGTTGGCGTCGATCCACCCTCGGAGGAGCTGGCAGCGATCTGGGATCGCGTCCCGATGGTTCCACGCGACGAGGCCGCCGTCCTCGTCAACCGGGAGATCTTTGGGCGGCTCGACACCGCGGCCATGTTGCCGACGATCGAGGCCGCGTGCGACGAGTGGCGGCCCAACCTAATACTACGGGAACCTTGCGAGTATGCCTCGGCCATCGCCGCTGAACGCCGCGGCCTGCCGCACGCCCAGGTTGGAATCGGGCTCGCGGAGATCGAGTCTTCGTCGCTCGCGTTGGCAACGCCGGTGCTCGAGCCGTACGACGGCCGGATTGTGGAGCGGCTTCTTGCGGCGCCGTACCTAACGCGGCTTCCAGCCTCGCTCGACCCCTCGACGTTCGCTGCGACACGCCGCTTCCGCGAGAACGCCAGCACGCGGTGCTACCCGTTGCCAGATTGGTGGGACGGCGACGATTCTCCGCTCGTATACATCTCCTTCGGGAGCGTCGCGGGGACCCTGCCAAGCGGGGCCGCGGCCTACCGTGCCGCAATCGACGCGGTGACCGGGCTCCCGGTGCGGGTGCTTCTCAGCATGGGCAAAACCCGCAACGGGGCACAACTTGGCCCAATGCCCGTGAACGTTCACGTGGAGGCATGGGTGCCTCAGGACGAGGTGCTGAAGCATGCATCGGTGGTCGTCTGTCACGGTGGTGCCGGGACGACCTTCGGTGCCCTCGCGGCAGGCTTGCCGCTCATATTCCTCCCAGTCATGGCCGACCAACCAACAAACGCCCAGCTCGTGGCCGGGGCCGGTGCAGGTCTCGTCGTCGAATCAGATTTCCGCTCTTCGGACGCGCTCGGGATGGCCGCGCCAGAGATCGCGTCGCATATCCGCGCTGCGATCGAGGCGATACTGGGCGACGCGACTTATCGGCAGGCCGCGAACCGCATCGCAGAGGAGATGTGTGCCGCGCCGGCCATCGACGAGGTGCTCGCCACACTCGCCATGGAGACATGAGCTCGGCGAGATCGCAACCACTGGGCGCCCGATGACGAATCGGTCCGCGGACGGACTCGAGGGTGGGTGGGTCGGTCAGTAGTCTCCTGGCAGATTGCTGGCCTGACCACATGCAGGAGGGTGCGCGACATTCCCTCGGCCCGGTCGGTGCCGAGCCAGGCGATGGGCCACACCCCGGTGCTGTTGTGGGGACCACTACTGATCACGGTCACCATCGCATAACGGGCGTCGGCGGCGGTCAATAGTGCGGCGTGGCGATCGCCGGCCTCATCGGCTCAGCTTCCGCTCGTCGAGCAGCAACGCAGCGGCTGCGAACGCGGACCCCCAGGACAAGGTCACGCCCGACCCGCCGTGCCCGTAGTTGTGCACGCAGCGCCCCGCGCCGATCTGCTCGACTTCCAGCCGGACCTCCGGTCGGCCGGGGCGCAACCCGACCTGGTGGCCGCGCACCCGTGCATGGCGCAGCCGTGGCTCAACCTCGATGCAACGCCGCAAGATCTGGTCGGCGATCTGCGGGTCGGGCTCTGTGGAGGTGTCGTCGGTACTCTGGGTCCCGCCAAGGACAACGTGATCCGGGTAGGGCCAGTACGCAGCCCACGCCGGCGTGAACGGGGCCTCGATGAAGAACTCCTCCAACCCGGGGTTGTCCACGATGACGTGCAAGCCGCGGACCGGGGTGACCAACTCGTCCCCGGTCAGTTCGCCCGCGCCCAGTCCGGCGCAGTTGACGATCAGCGGCACCTCGGCCGCCAGGTCGGGCAGCGAGGTCACCGCGCGCAGCACGATCCGTCCCCTGCCGCCACCAACCGCCCGGTGAGGTAGTCGAGGTAGACCGGCATATCGACCAACGGCACGGTGGCCCAGAACGCGGCGGCGAAGCCGGGCGGCAGCTCATCCGGCGCGCAGGGCGCCATGTCGCCCAGCGCCGGTACCGGGTCGCGGCTGGCCAATCGGCCCCGCCGCATGGTCACCCCGGTGCCGGCAACCTCGGCCAGCGCAATGAACTCCGCGATCGACGCGCGCTCCCGGCGACCGGCCGCGTCGTCGGCCGGGGCCATAGCCGGGCCGATCATCGCCGAGGCGACCGCCGACGTGGTCTGCGCCGGAGCGAGCCGGGTGCGCACCTGCACCCGCTGCCCGCGCTCGGCCAGGCACACGGCGGTGCTCAAGCCGATCACTCCGGCCCCGATCACGACAACGTTTGACGCAGGTTGCGGTGTCATCGGCTGATCCTCCTGCGCCGGCGGGTGCCGTCTTGGATGAAGGGAGCTGGTCCACGAGACTTGGATCCTTCCGCCATGAGGATCCCCCAACTCGGTCGGGACGACCCGCTACAGGGACGTCTCGTCGAACACGTCTTCGTAGAGGCCCTCCAGCTGGGTTGCCTCCACGATTTCACCGAGTCGCTCACGCGCGTCCGGGCGCGTCAACGACGCACTCGCCGCCTCGAACTCCGCCGGGGGGATGTCCAGCTCGAGGATCGTCATGACCTGACGATCGTTCGAGACGTTGCGACTGACGCGGGTCTTCACTGGATAGTCGCCGTCGATGCTCTCGGGAACCCACGCGTCCTTGAACTGATGGTACGTAACCCCACGCTTCAACGTTCGCACGAACACGGCACGCAGCATCGCCACCTCCACTAGTCTAGGATCTGTCCGGCCGCCGACAAACAAAGGGTTCGGAGGCTGTACGGACCGGTGGAGCGTATAGGTCACTATTCGAACTCCCTGGAACTCCTGAATTCCATGTCCCAATTGTTCTGACAGGGGGCCGCGGACGAAAGGCTATCGCTCCAGCCCTGAAGCCAGCTCCTTGAGCAACACCCGCACGCGTCGATCGATCTCGTCACGGATCTCTCGCACCTCTTCCACCGGTTTCCCGGCAGGATCGGGGAGGGCCCAGTCAATGTACCGCTTGCCGGGGAACACCGGGCACGCGTCCCCGCAGCCCATTGTCACAACGGCATCGGCAGCCTCAACGGCATCATCGGTGAGCGGCTTGGGGTACTCCCGTGACAGGTCGATACCGAGCTCGGCCATGACCTTGCGCACGCTGTCGTGGATCTCATCAGCGGGCGTGGAACCGGCCGAGCGCACATGAACCCGCCCCCGAGCATGGTGCTCCAGGAGTCCAGCGGCCATCTGCGAGCGCCCCGCGTTGTGCGCGCAGACGAACAGGACTTCGGGTATCCGGTTCACGTTGCAACCTCCTGTTCGGCGTGCGACACCGCGATCCCGTCGGCGGAATCGACAAGGGATGGATACAGCCATCGCAGGAACAGAACCGCAAGCGCACCCCCAGTCAGCTCCATCGGCACGAAGGCGAGAGCCGAGGCCGGCGCGATACCCGCGAATGTGTTGGAGAACATCCTCGCCACGGTCACCGCCGGGTTGGCGAACGAGGTCGACGCCGTAAAGAAGTACGCGCCGGTGATGTAGGCGCCGACCGCGAACGCGACCGAGGTGCCAGATCGCTGCGCCCGAGCGCACCCAAGGATGACCCCAAGGAGGCCGAAGCTGGCGATGATCTCGGCGAGCCACAGCCCTCCCCCGCTGCGGCTCGTCGTCGAGATGGTGACAGCGGGCTCCGAGAACATCAGGTTCGCCACGACCGCGCCGCCTACCGCGCCGGCGACCTGGGCGCAGATGTATGCAGCGGCCTCACCCCACGTCATCCCACCAAGCCACGCGTCCGCAACGGAGACGAGCGGGTTGAGGTGGGCGCCCGAGGCCGGGCCGAAGGCGAGGATCAGGGCGGTAAGCGCTGCCCCCGTGGCGACCGCGTTGATGAGAAGTGCAAGCCCGGGCGAGCCCGTGAGGTGGTCTGCCGCTATCCCGGAGCCGATGATGGCGGTGAGAAGGAAGGCCGTGGCAACGAACTCGGCCGCCAGGCGGCGGGACATTCTCAGCAGCACGGTCGAGATGGAGGAGCCGAGCCCGCCCTGTCGGCCAGCTCCAGGAGGCCGTGAGCCGGTCCGCGTAGAGCATCGGGCTCGAGCCGGTAGTAGGTCCAGTAGGAGTGCCGGCGCATCCGCACCAGGCCCGCGTCCTTGAGGATTCGGAGGTGGTGGGAGACGAGCGGCTGGCTGATGCCCAGGTCTTGGACGAGATGGCAGACACAAAGCTCCTCAGCGGCCAGTCGGCGGCATATGTCGAGGCGCGTTGGGTCGGCCAGTGCTCGCAGAGTTGGGTGATCGAGGGCGACTTCGACAGTGTCCAGCACGGTGGTCCCACCATATAAAGGAACGTCTATTTGGGCAAGCCCTGCCGGTGCACATTGACCCTGGAGCAGGGCGCCCAAGGACGAGACCTCAGAGGGCCATTCGATCCCCGCGCAGCGCGAGGTCAGCCTGCGCCTCGTGGCGGACAGGAGATGGAACGTCGCCGACGAGTTCATCGACGCCGGCGAGTCGGCGCGATCCTCGGATCACCCGTCGCTCAAGGCGCTGCGCAGGCGTGCTCCGCCTATGCAGAGCAGTCATACCAGTGGTCCGTGAAGTGGCCTACTACGCTACAGAGGCGTGGCGGGACAAGCATCGCGTTGCTTCTGATCACGACCGACAAGAGGGCCTCGAACGCGATCGCCCGCTTCGAGCGGCGCTGGGCCCAGGCCCACCGCCACCTCGGTCGCTCCCTCTACCTGCCGGAGAGGGCGGCGCCGGAGCTCGGAGCGTGTGCTGCCGCCCGCGCTCCCGAGGAGGCCCTGCGGGAGCCGATGTGGCTGTCGGCGGGCTCGACCGACGGGCTGCACCTCACCGACTTGCTCCGTCCTGCGTGGCAGAACTGGGCAGAGGAGCAGGCGAGACGTCGCGACGAGGAGACGCGCCTGCAGCAATGGCGGGCGAGCCTTCTCGGCGATCCCGAGCGGTGTCGCCGGGAGATACAGCGCTCGGGGTCGGTGCGCGGGTTCGGGGCACCTCACCGAGGCCCTCGGTGGCAACCAGGCCATCGCCCTCACGCTCCTGCTGCACCGCCCGACGTATCGAGTCCCGGCGCTGGTTCGCGCACCGGGAGATCAGGTGGACCCGATCGGAATCGAACCGACGACCTCATCCATGCCATGGATGCGCTCTACCGATTGAGCTACGGGCCCGTTTCACGGCGATGCTAGCAGAGCAGTGCAGCGCAACCCCTCTGCCGCGCTCCTTGCTAGGGGGAGTTGCCGCTCTTGCCGCGCCGCCTGCGACGCCGGCGGCGCCCGGGGGCCTTCTCCCGGGTGGGTTCGTCCGTCGTGGAGGCGCCCGAGAGGCGCGGCGCCTTCTCTCGCCGGGGCCCGTGACCGCTCTCCTCGGCAACACGGGGCTCGCCGGGGCCCCCGGAGCCGCGGGAGCCGGTCGATTCGTCCGCACCGCCGGGGCCGGCCGCTCTGCCGTTCCCGTCGCGCGCTCGACCGTTGTGCGCACGGGCGTTGCGTCCACCGTTCTCGCGCGCGTCCTTGTCCTCGGCAACCTTGATCGTGATTCGGAACTCCTGCGGGTATTGGGGAACCCCCCAGGTGGACTGCAGGTCCCCGATGATCTCCTCGAGCGTCACGTCACCGGCGACGGGGTGAAGCTCGGACGGCTTGGCAGGGGCGAAAGCACGCACCAGGTCCTCCGAGGACTGCGGCGAGCCCTCCACTGCGCCCCGGCCCCCGCGCTTGCGGCGGCGCCTGGATTTCGAGGGCCCGGACTGACGCTGCTCTCGCTGCGTTTGCTTGGCGGGCGACTGTGGTGTGGCTTGTGGCTGCGCCGCGGGGCTCTTGGAGCCCTCGCCTCTGCGCCGCCTACGTCGCCTCCGCCGCGGCTGGCTCATCTCGTGCCTCCGAATCGTTCTCGTTGTCGAACGGGACTACCGGAGCGTCGGCCCACAACCGTTCGAGGTCGTAGTAAGCGCGGTCCTCCCGTTGGAACACGTGCACCACGAAGTCCACGTAGTCGAGGAGCACCCAGTGTCCATCGCGCTCACCCTCGCGGCGGTAGGGCTTGAGCCCCTCATCCTTCAGCTTGCGATTCACCTCGTCTGCGATGGTGCGAACCTGGCGGTCGCTGTGACCGTGGCAGATGATGAAGTAGTCGGTGATAACCAGCAGCCGGGACACGTCGAGGATCACTACCCCCTCGGCCTTCTTGTCCGCTGCGACCGTCGCGGCCAGCAGAACGGAGTCCCTCGTGTCGGCTCGGACCATAGCTCCTTTGTTTAGCTTATTTGTGTGCGTTGACCGGGTCGTGCGGGCACCCCGCCACCGGGATCCCCGGGACTGAGCCGGAGTGCTTCGGGAAATCCCTTCCAAGAATAACCTTAAGCCCCCACGATACCCTGCCGCCGGTCGGGCACGCGGACGGCCTGGGTGCGGCAGCGAGCTCCTCAGGCACTTCTCTCCGCCTCGTCGCCGAGGTAGAGCCCCCGCTCCTTGATGTAGTCGGCGACGGGGGCAGGAACGAGGTAGTCGATGGGTTCGCCGGCCCGTACCCGGCGCCGGATGTCGGTAGAGGACACCCCTACCGGCGGCATGTCCATGCGGTGGACTACCGGCCACCCAGGGCGGGGTGCGATGTCCTCGAGCTCGAAGCCCGGGCGCGTCACCGCGATCATCTCGACGAGGTCCCCGAGATTCTCGATCCCCTGCCAGGTGCTGAGTCGAGCTGCCGCGTCGGCTCCGATGATGAAGTAGAGGGCCGTGTCCTCACCGTAGAAACGCCGCAGCGCCGACATCGTATCGACCGTGTAGGTGGGGCCGCGCCGGTCGAGCTCCATGCGCGACACGGCGAAGTGGGGGTGTGATGCTGCCGCCAGGGTAGCCATGAGCCAGCGGTCCTCTGGGTCGGTATAGCGGGCCTTCTGCCACGGTCTCCCCGTGGGAACGAAGACGATCCGGTCGAGGCCGAAATTGTGCAGCACCTCCGAGGCCGCGACGAGGTGCCCCAGGTGGATGGGATCGAAGGTTCCCCCCATCACCCCCAACCGGCCGGGTGAGCTCTTTTCCATGGTCCTAAGTCAACCCGAAAAAAGGGTAGGGCGCGGGCGCGTCGGGGGGAGGAGGGAGGATCTCCTCGGGGGGGAGACCCTCCCTCGACGATCCAGGGGGTTTGGGCGAGGCTTCCGGGATCGCCTCGGTAGCAGTGACCGACGGGGACCAAGCTAGCCAGCCCATGTGACCGTGATGTGAAGGGCCGCTGGAGAGCGAATGAAATGTGGGAGAGCTAGGCGGGCTGCGAGCGCTGTGGCTCGAACTCGAAGATGACCTCGCCGATGTGCACGTCATCCCCTGCCACGGCACCGGCCCCCTCAAGCGCTCGCTCCACGCCCGCGGCGAGAAGCCAGCGCTGGAGCCTCTCCACCGCCTCCTCGTTGGCGAGGTCGGTGCGCGCAACCACTCGCTCGACGCGCGTGCCCGTCACGTGCCAGGCATCGTCCCCGCGGGTCACGCGCAACGGCTCTTCGGCCCGCACGATGTGGCGCACGTACCCGACGCGCGGGGGCGACTCGGCCCGCGCCCGCCGCACTGCCTTTATCAGGCGAGCTATCAGCTCGTCGATGTTGGCCCCGGTGACTGCCGAGATGGGCAGCGCGTCGGGACAGCTCGCAAGGACGGAATCGAGCACCTCGGGGGCCGCATCCACCTTGGCCGCCACAGCCAGCCAAGGGCGCTTCGCAAGCTCGGAGTCAAAAGCTTGCAGCTCGGCCCGCAGCACCCTCACGTCTTGCCCTGGGTCTCTGTCCGTCGCCGTCAAGTCGGCGAAGAACACGAGCACGGCGGCCCGGCGTACGTGCCTCAGAAAACGGTAGCCGAGGCCCTTGCCCTCGTGCGCCCCTTCGACGAGACCGGGAATGTCGGCCACGACGAAGGACTCGTCCGAGCGCTGCACTACTCCGAGGTTGGGAACCAGCGTAGTGAAGGGGTAAGCCGCGATCTTGGGCTTCGCCGCCGAAACCCTCGAGATGAGGGTCGACTTGCCGGCATTCGGGAAGCCGACCAAACCGACGTCGGCCAGAAGGCGCAGCTCGAGGCGCAGCGTGAGCGCCTCGCCCGGCTCCCCCTTCTCGGCGAAACCAGGGGAGCGCCGGGTAGCGGTGGCGAAGCGCGCGTTCCCCCGCCCCCCGCGGCCCCCGCGCGCAGCGACGATGGCATCGCCGGAGTTTGCGAGGTCGGCCACCAGCACGTCATCAACGTCGTAGACAACGGTTCCACAAGGAACGAGGACTACGCGCTCTTTGCCCGCCGGGCCGTGCCGGCGCTTGCCGAGCCCGTGGCCGCCGCGCCCCGCCTTCACGTGGGGGTGATCGCGCACCTCGAGCAGCGTGCCCACCGAGGAGGCCGCCCTCAGAATTACGTCGCCCCCGTCGCCCCCGTCGCCCCCGTCTGGGCCTCCCTTGGGCTTATAGGGCTCGTGATGCCATGCAGCAGCGCCGTTGCCCCCGTCACCGGCGCCGACGGACACCTTCGCCTCATCGACAAACGCCATTGCACGCCGCCGGCCGGCCGGCTTGCGCTACTCGCCGATGACGCTGATGACCTTACGGCCGCGTCTGCGCTGGAAGGTCACGGTTCCCGAAGCGGTAGCGAACAGCGTGTCGTCGTTGCCCTTGCCGACGCCGGTTCCGGGATGCCAGTGAGTGCCGCGCTGGCGCACGATGATCATGCCCGGCTTGGCCTCCTGGCCTCCGTAGAGCTTGACTCCGAGCCGCTGGGCGGCGGAGTCGCGGCCGTTGCGAGAGGAAGCCGCTCCCTTCTTGTGTGCCATTGCCGCCCTCCTCTAGAGCTTAATGCCCGAGATCTGAATGCTTGTGTGGCGCTGCCGGTGCCCCGAGTGACGCCGGTAGCCGGTCTTGCTGCGGTACTTGTACACGTCGACCTTGGCGCCCTTGCCCTCTCCGAGCACCTTTGCGGTGACGAGGGCCTTCTTCAATGCCGCCGCGTCGGACGTCGTTGCGCCATCCTCTCCAACAATGAGAAGCGGCACGAAGCTGATCTCGTCCGGCTCATCTTTGAGCCGTTCGATCTCGATCACGTCGCCTTCGGCGACCTTGTGCTGCTTTCCGCCCGCGCGGATGATTGCGTACAAACCAACACCTCGAGGGGATTAGGGACGAGATTCGGATCTGAAGGATAACAAACTCTCCGGCTGCGACCGCCGCAGACCCCTTCTGTCCCGGCCTCTTAGAGATAGAGCCGGCTCCAGGCGGTCCACCAATCCTCGGCGCGGCTGACCACGCGGCGGGGGTCGACCAGCTCCACTCCGGCCTTGCGCCGGTACGCGGCGGCGTCCTCGGGATCGCCCAGCTCGACCTCTATCTCGACGGGGCTGCCGGGATCGTAGATTGCCACGCGCCCGGTGTCGGCCACAGCGGTTCGGGCACCTTCTTCTATGACAGCGCGCGACTTCCCCGGAGCGAGATGGCGCGCGCTCAGCCGCCCGAGGCCCTCCTTTACCTGAACCGTGACGAGCCCTTCGCCGAGCAGGGCCCGGGCCTCGGAGCACGTGGCCGCGTCGCCCGTCACCATGACGACCGGGCAGCCCCATTGCCCGCACAGCGCCGCGTTGATGCCCGTCTCCCCCACGAGCGTGCCGTTGAAGCGCAGGTTGTACCAGCCCGACGAGGACACGGTGTGGCTGAGGACGCCGTCCGGCGTCCCAGCACGCGCGTGCATGCCCACGAAAAGGGCAGCGTCGCAGCCTTGCTCCAGCGCCCCGGTGTATTCAGTCCATTGCTTCTGCACGACGAACTCGCAGCGCTCGTCGAGCCGGTCCGGGATCAGCGAGTTGAAGCTGAGCTCGCCACCGGCGCCGTGACAGTCCATGACGATTACCTCGTTCGCTCCACCCGCAAGCGCGCCTCTGACGGCGGCGTTTATCTCCTCGGTGTACAAGACGCGGCCCTCCTCATAGGCAGGCTCACCGGCCGTCACCTGTGCCCAACGCGAGATGCCGGCGACACCCTCCATGTCGCTGATTATCAAAGCTCGCACGAGCTGCCCCCCGGTCGCAGGACCGCGCTCAATCCACGTCGTGGATGACGAGTCCGCGGCCTTCACATGCTTCGCACGGCCGCGAGAACGCTTCGACTATCCCGTTCGAGACATTCTTGCGCGTCATCTGCACGAGCCCCAAGGGAGAGATGTCAAAGACCTGGTTTCGGGTTCTGTCCTTGGCCAACTCGCGCCGGAAGAGGGCGAGCGCGGCGTCCCTGTTGGCTACATCTTCCATGTCTATGAAGTCGATGACGATGATGCCTCCGATGTCCCGCAGGCGCAGCTGCCGGGCGACCTCGATGGCCGCCTCCCGATTGGTCTTGAAGACCGTCTCCTCGAGGCTGGACTTGCCCACGAACTTGCCCGTGTTGACGTCGATCACGGTCATCGCCTCGGTCTTGTCGAACACGATGTGCCCGCCCGAGGGCAGCCACACTCGCCGGTCGAGCGACTTGCGGATCTGCTCGGTGATGCGGTGCTCCTCGAAGATTGGAAGCCGGGCGGAGTAGAGCTCGAGCCGGTGGTCGAGGTCCGGAGTGGTAGTCCTGACATAAGACCGCAAGGTGCTTTCGAGACGCGGGTCGTCCACCACGCACTTGGCCACGTCGCGGTTGAAGAGATCTCGTATCACGCGGAGCTCCAGCTCGGGCTCCTCGTAGACGAGCGCCGGCGCCTTCGATTGCTTCGCCTTGGTATCGATGCCGGCCCAGGTGTCCAAGAGGCGGGCGAGGTCGCGCTCGATGTCCTCGCGCGACGCTCCCTCGGCCGCCGTGCGAACGATGAGGCCGTGCTCTTGGGGCCGCAGCTCGTGCGCTATGTCCCGCAACCGTGTGCGTTCCGCGTCCGGCAGCCGGCGTGACACACCTATCGATCTCGCTTGCGGCACGAGCACCAGATGGCGGCCGGCTATCGACACCTGGGCCGTGAGGCGAGCCCCCTTCGAGCGCATCGGATCCTTGGTTACCTGCACGAGGATCGGCTGTCCCGGCTTGAGGACGGTTTCGATGCGCGGCACTTCCTCACCGTCGTCGCTTGAGATTCCCACCTCGCCCGCGTACAAGACTCCGTTCCTCGCCTCGCCGACATCGACGAACGACGCCTCCATGCCGGGGAGCACATTCTGCACCTTGCCCACATACACGCTGCCGACGAGCGAGCGCTCTGTCTCACGGGTCACGTAGTGTTCGACTATCTGGCCCGCTTCGAGCACCGCTATCTGGGTGCCGAGGGGGTTCGCGTGCACGAGCATCGTTCGTTCGACCGAATGTTTGGCATTGCGCCCCTGCCCGCGCGGGCTACGCCGCCGCCCGCGACGCCGTCCCCCGTCCGTCGCGCCGCCGGAGCCGGGTTCTTTACGACCTTCTGTGTCCTCAAGGCCGGGCCGCGCCAAGCCGATGTCCACTGCCTTCTCCCGCCGGGCCGGCTGCTCAGACATAGCGCCTCATGTGGACGTTCATGAGAAGCCCCACCGCGATGAAGTTCGTGAGCAGGCTCGACCCGCCAAAGGAGATGAACGGCAAGGGGATGCCGGCGATCGGCATGATCCCCATGGTCATTCCGACGTTGACGAACACCTGAAAGGCCCAAAAAGCGGCGACCCCGGACGCTATGAGACTGCCGAAGAGGTCACGCGAGATCGACGCAATACGCAGAGCGCGCCAGATAAGCAGCGCGAAGAGGCCCAACAGCACGGCGGAGCCGACGAACCCGAGCTGCTCGCCGACTGCGGTGAATATGAAGTCGGTGTGCTGCTCGGGCACGTAGTCGAGCGAGGTCTGAGTGTTCTTGCCCTCGATTCCCTTTCCCCGCACTCCGCCCGACCCAATCGCGATCTTGGACTGTGTCAGGTTGTAGCCGACCGACTGAACATTGGGATTGGGATCGAGAAAGGCGGTGATGCGGTCGACCTGGTACTGGGCAAGGATTCCCGTTTGGACGACGATGGCAATCGCCACAACCCCGAGCACGACGAGCCCGAGCATGTGCCGGAGCTTTGTCCCGGCAACGAGGAGCAAGGCTGCGATCAGGGCTACGAAGACCATCATCGTGCCGAGGTCCGGCTCCTTATAAATGAGTGCTCCTTGTAGCGCGACCAGGCCGCAACACACTGCTATGTCCCTCTTGCGCACGTCCCCTTTGCGTTCGGCCAGATACGCCGCGAGCGTAACGATAACCGCCAGCTTGGCGAACTCGGAAGGCTGCAGGTTGAACGCTCCGAGGTCGATCCACCTCTTTGCCCCCTGCACGGTCGTGCCGATAGGGCTCAGCACCACGAGCAGCGGCAACAGCGTGGTTCCGTACACGATCGGAGCCAGGGACTTGAGGTAGCGGTAGTCGAACAGCGATACGACGAGAAAGCCTGCGAGCCCGAGACAGATGTAGATCACCTGCTTGGTGAGATATGCATTGGGATCGAGGCCCGCGCGCGTTTGCACGTGCACCGTCGCCGACCAGATCATCACCGCGCCGTAGGCGGCGAGCGCCAGCGTGATGAAGGCAAGCGCCGGGTCTAGGTGCCTGAGGGGCGCCTTGCGGGCGAAACGAGACGGGATCGGCTCGCCGCCGATGCGGTCGACTGCCTCTCCGAAGATTCCCGAGGCGCCCATCAGCGCGACGTGTCCGATCCGGCGATGATGTTCTTGGTGGTGTGATCCACTCCCGCGATCCCCTCCCATATCTGTCGAGCGACCGGAGCGGCGCTCTCGCCTCCGAAACCGGCTTGCTGGACGAGGACGGCGATCACGTACTTCGGATTGGTGGTTGGCCCGTAAGAAACGAACCACGCGTTGTTCTTGCCAGTGTTGCCGATCTCGGCAGTCCCGGTCTTGCCGGCAAGCGGGAAGCGGTTCAACGGAAAACCGGCAAAGGCCGAGTGCGCGGTCCCGGTGGATCCCGAGATGACCTGCCCAAGCCCCTGCTGGATTACGCCGAGCTCCAGGGAGTCGAGGCCAAGGTTGTGCACAACCTTGGGCTTGATCACGTGCACGACCTTAGATGTTCCATCGGGCCGCTGCTTCACGACCCGCTCCGCGACGTGCGGCTGCATCACCTTGCCGCCGTTGGCGATCGCTGCATAGGTGGTCGCGAGCTGCAGGGGCGTTGCAATGAGGTCGCCCTGCCCGATCGCCATGTTGACCGTGTAACCCGGGAGCCATCCATCGGCACAAAACCCGGGGATCTCCTTGGCCAGCGCGAGGCACCACTGCTTGTCGGGGACGTTGCCCCCGGCCTCGCCCGGCAAGTCGATGCCGGTGGTGTGCCCGAAACCTGCCCGGCGCGCGTACTGCTGGAACTTCTCGGTGCCGTTGCCGCCCGCCGACTCCGGGGGGCCGTAAGCCTCCTCCAGCTTGGCGCCCAGCTGGTAATAGAAGGTGTCACAAGAAACCTCCAAGGATTGCGGAAAGCCCATCGAGCCGCTGTCGTACGGCTCGAAGTTGTGAAAGATGGTTTTGCGGAAGTCGAACTGGGCCGGACAGGGCAAGTAGGTGCTATAGCTGGCCAGGCCCGTCCACAAGGCGGCGCCGGCCGTCACCGGCTTGTAGGTCGAACCCGGCGAGAACGCGACCTGCGTCGTCCGGTTGAGGAGCGCGTCGTCGTCCGGGTTGTTGGGAGTGCCCTGCCCAAGAGCCTTGTACTCCTTGGTCGAGAACCCATCGGCGAGAATCTTCGGGTTGTAGGTAGGGCTGCTGGCCATCGCCCGGATCGCTCCGTTGCGCGGGTCCATGACAACGACTGCACCCGCGGGCGCCCCATAGCTGCTGCGGGCCGCCTCCAGCCCGGAACGCAGCGCGTTCTCGGTGAGATGCTGCAGCTTGTGGTCGACGCCTAGAACGAGGTCGTCCCCCCGCCCACCGCCGTGTTTCAGCTTGGAGCTGATGACGTCGCCGGCCGAGTTCACGATTACCTTCTGGACGGCCGGCCTGCCGCGCAGCCAGTGGTCGTATTGCAGCTCGACTCCCGACTTGCCGACGATGTCGCCGGCCTGATAGGGCAGCAACGCATCCTTGAAATACGGCTCCTTGAGCTGGTCGGCAGAGATCTCGCCCGTGTATCCGAGGACCTGGGCCGCCTCGTCGTTATGCGGATAGGTGCGCACCGGGAGCTTGTCGATGCTTACTCCCGGGAAGAGGTCTTGATGCTCGCGCAGGTAGAGGATGTGCTTCTTGGGCACGTCGTTGGCCACGGCCACGGGCTTGTACGGAGACACCGCGTTGTCGTTGGCGCGCTGCTCGAGGACTTTCTTCTTGACGTGAAGCAGCTTGGACAGTCGCCTAAAGACCTTCTTTGACTTATGCCGGTTGAGGATCGTTCTGCGGTCGACGGTCACCGCCAAAGAAATGCGGTTGTCGACCAGCACCTTGCCGTGCCTGTCGACCACGCGGCCGCGAACAGGCTCTGAGTACACGAGTCGCACGCTGTTCTGCTTGGCAAGCGACCGGTACTGATCGGAAGCCAGCACCTGCAGAAACCACAGCCTCGAGTACAGCGCGACGAACGCGACGACCACGAGCATGCCGAGCACAGTCAACCTGAGACGCGTGCGATCGAAGCCGCCGCTCGACTGCCTCTTCTGCGATCCTTGTGTCATCGGCTAGATCTCCGTCACCACTTGTACACGCGCTCCGGCCTGAAGCGTGCCGCCACCCTGCGAACTAAAGGAAACACAAACGGCGTGAGCAGCGTGTCGTAGACGACGACGAGCCCCGCTATCTTGAGCGTGTAGACGGGGCCAACCCACGCCTGACCCATGATGATGGACAGCAGCGCATAGCCGATCTCGGCCGTCGCCGAGGCGAGGGCCACCACGACCACCGGGGTCCACACCGAATCCGACTGTGAATATCCCCTGAGCACTCCTACCGCATAGCCGATCAGGGTGTAGATCAGCGCAGTCAAACCCACCACCGACTGCGGCAGCAACAAGTCCTGGAGCAGGCCGCCGAAGAATCCGACCACCACTCCCACCCTCTCGCCGTCGAGGTAGGCGAGGCTCACCACCACGACCAGGACGAGCTGGGGGATGACTCCGAGCAGCGTGATGCGAGCCAGAAGCGTCGACTGGAGGGCGATGGCCACGATGACCAGTCCGGCAAACGCGGCCACACGGCCGAGACCGAATTCGCGGGCTCGGCCGTGTACCCCGGCTTTCTTGGCGCTCACAGCCACATCAGAATCCCTTCGGGACCTTGACCTTGGAGCCGGTCTCGAGCAGGACCGACACGAACTGCAGGTTGGCAAAATCGACCGAGGGCTCCACGGTGATCTGCTGGTCGAGCTGGCCGCTCGCGCGCACCGACGCTACCGTCCCGATCGGAATGCCGGCCGGATAGACACCGCCGTCCACGCCGCGGGTCACTACGTTCTCGTCTACAGAGACCCTTGCCTTTGTGTTGACGTACGAGAGGGCAAGGGGATTGCTCTGTCCGGCCCCGCTGACAACCCCCGTGTAGTCGGATGTCGGCCCGGCGCTCGCATCGCTTTCGACTCGGGCACCCGCAAAGGCCCCCGGATCAATCAGAAGGAGCACCGTCGAGTCGTGGACGCCCGCGCGCACCACCTTTCCTACCAGCCCGTCCGGGCTTATCACGGCCATATCGCGCTTGATTCCATCGGCGCTGCCCTTGTCGATGAACACCGCCCACTTGTAGTTCGAGGGTGTGTTGCTGATGACCTCGGCCGGGACCGTCTTCATCGACTGCCACGCGCGGCTGAGGTCGAGCTCCCTGCGCAGCTGCTCGTTTTGTCCGACGAGATCGCGTGCGTTGGCGACCTCGGAATGCATGGAGTCGACTTCGTCGCGCAGGCGCGCGTTCTCACTGCGCAAGCTTCCCAAATCCGCGAGGGATGAGAAGAAGTTGCCGACCGGCCTGAAGACCGAAGTGAACCCCCGCTGGACCGGCGCGACTACTGCCGCCGAGAAATTCTTGATCCCTTCGAGCGGCCCACTGCTGCCCTGGCGGAAGTCGACGGTGATCAGCACTATGCACAGTGCAAGAAAGACGAGCAGCAGGATCCGCCCGCGCCCGCTACGACGGTACATATGTTGTCAAACCCTTCACAATCGCGTAGACGTGTGGGCACCATCCGGGCGGGAGAACGTCTGCGTCCATCTGTCCGGGCTGTTGCCGGCCAGAAGCCGACCGCAGCTAGATGACCCACCGGCTGCGCCGAAGGCGGCTTCGAAACCGATGCGACCCGTCGCTTGCCGGGCCGCGGCACCTTCGAGGGCACCCGGGGGTCTGGCCCTCGGGCCATAGTAGGCCCTTCGAGCAACTTGCGCTCTCACACCTCGCCCGCCCCTCCCTCTGCTCCACCAAGCGCCGCGATAATGTCCTGCCCGTACCGCTCGAGCTTCGCCGGGCCAATTCCCGGCACGGAGGCGAGCTCGGCCGTTGAGGATGGGCGCTGCCCGGCAATGATCGCCAGCGACCTGTCGTGAAGGATCACGTAGGCGGGCACGCCATCCGAGCGCGCTCGCTCGAGGCGCCACTGCTTGAGCCGGGTCAAGACCGGATCGTCGATCACCGTCTCGGCTCGGGCGGAGCGAGCCGTTTTTTGATAGCCGCGCACGCCAAGCTCGTCGAGGAACGGACTCGGCCTGGCACGCCCGCCCGTCGTCCACGTCAGTGCGAGGTGCACGCGCGCACGGGTGATGCCCACGTAAAGCAGCCGGCGCTCCTCGGCGATCGCGTCCTCGTCCTTCGCCCGCTTGAACGGGAGCTCTCCGTCCTGCATGCGGGGCAGGAACACAGCGTCAAACTCGAGGCCCTTGGCGCGATGCAATGTCAGAAGGTTCACGCCGCGCCCCTCGCCGTCGCTTCCAAAGCGCTGCCTCAGATCCTCGACGAACTCACCAAGCGAGCGAATGCCGTCGTCGAACTCTTGCGCGAGCTCGATAAGGCGCGCAAGGTCACGCTGGCGCGTCGCTTCCTGCTCTCCTACGCCGTCCGGGACTTGCTCTGTGAAGCCCTCTCGCCGTGCGGCGCCGGCTACCTCTGCTGCGACATCACTCGAACGCGAACGCTGCAGGCGGGCCAGGAGCCGCCGAGCCGCAGGGCGGGCAAGGAACACGCCGCCGCGCACCTGAAACGGCACGCCGGCACCAGCGAAAGCCTCCTCGTAGTCCTCGGAGCGCCAGTTGGCCCGGTACAGGACCGCCATGTTCTCGTAGGCGACGCCCTCGTCGGCTTGCAGGCGCCGGACCTCCTCAACCAACCACCTGGACTCGCCGGGCTCGTCCAAGAAAGCCTTGCAGATCGGGTTGGGACCATCCTCGCGCGCCGCCACCAGGACTTTCTCTGCACCACCGAGCATCGGGACGAGGCGGTTGGCAAGACCCAGCACCTGCGGGCTCGACCGGTAGTTGCGATCCAGCCGCACGATTGTGGTTCCCGGGTACCGGCGCGGCATCGTCAACAGATGCTCAGGCGACGCGCCCGTGAAGGCGTAGATCGACTGGTAATCGTCGCCCACAACGCACAACTCGTCCCGGCCTCCAAGCCAGCGCGCCAGCAGCGTCTCCTGCAGCACGTTGACGTCCTGGTACTCATCGACGGTGAAGGCGCGGTAACGAGCCGAGAATCTCTCGCGCGCATATTCGTCCTTGTCGAACATCCGGATCGCAAGCTCGAGCACGTCCTCGAAGTCGATCAGGCCACGCTCGCGCTTTCCCTTCTCGTAACGCCCAAAGATGCTCTGCATGAGATCGGCTGGGATCGGCGGCTCGTGACTTCCAAGGGACCCCATGTAGCGCTCGGGCGTTATGCGCCGGTTTCGCGCCCATTCGACTTCTGTAGCGAGGTCCCCTGCGGGGCGGAAACGATACGGCTTGGGAAGGGCGTTGCCAAGCTGACGAAGAGCCGCCGCCTTCGACGGGAGAATCTGTCCTGGAGGATCGGCCGCAAGATGGCGCAGCTGCGCCAAGGCGGCCGAGTGAAACGTACGTGCCCTCACCCCGCGGGCGGCCAGTCCGGTCAAGCGCGCCCGCATCTCCCCCGCCGCTTTGTCGGTGAAGGTAACGGCAAGAATCGAGCTCGCCTCGAATGCGCCGCTCGCCACCTGGTTGGCTATGCGATGAGTGATGGTCGTTGTCTTGCCCGCGCCGGCCCCGGCAAGGATGCAGACCGGCCCCGTTACGGCCTCGACCGCGCTGCGCTGAGCATCGTTGAGGCCCCGGGTTATGGCCGCGGAGTCCACCGCGCCGGGCTCAGTGACGGGTCGAAGAGATCAGGACCCGCTTGAGCGCTTCGAACTCCTCGAGACACTTCCCGGATCCGATCGCCACTGCGAACAGCGGGTCCTCCGCGATGTGGATGGGCATGCCGGTTTCGTGCTTTAGGCGCTCGTCGAGGCCCTGGAGCATCGAACCGCCACCGGCCAGCACGATGCCCTTGTCCATGATGTCGGCCGAGAGCTCCGGCGGCGTCTTGTCGAGCGTGTTCTTGACGGCATCGACGATCGCGTTGACGGGCTCTTCGATGGCGCGGCGGATCTCCTCCGCCGACACCACGATGGTCTTGGGAAGCCCGGTCACGAGGTCGCGCCCGCGGATCTCGGCCTGCTGCTCCTCCGGAAGGGGAAACGCAGACCCGATCGTCATCTTGATCTCTTCAGAGGTGCGCTCCCCGAGCATCAGGGAGTACTCCTTCTTTACGTAGTTGATGATCGACTCGTCGAGCTCGTCGCCGCCGATGCGAATGGACTGGCTCGTCACTATTCCACCAAGAGACACGACTGCAACCTCGGTTGTGCCACCGCCGATGTCGACGATCATATTGCCGGTGGGCTCGTGAACGGGCAATCCTGCCCCGATTGCGGCGGCCATCGGCTCTTCGATGATGAACGCGCTCCGCGCGCCTGCAGAGATCGTTGCCTCTTCCACGGCGCGCTGCTCGACGCCGGTTATGCCAGACGGAACGCACACAACGACGCGCGGCTTTGCAAGGAAGGAGCGGCGGTGCACCTTCTGGATGAAGTAGCGCAGCATCTTCTCAGTGACGTCGAAGTCGGCGATGACGCCGTCCTTGAGGGGCCGGATCGCGACGATGTGAGCCGGCGTGCGGCCGATCATGCGCTTGGCCTCCTGGCCGACTGCCAGGATGGCTCCCGTCTTGGTGTTGATCGCCACGACCGAGGGCTCGTTCAAGACGATCCCGCGTCCTCTAACGTAGACCAGGGTGTTGGCCGTTCCCAAGTCGACCGCCATGTCGCGGCCGATGAACTGGAACATGCTGTCCATCTCTTAGCTCCTTACGCTTTCTTTGTTCTCGCTTGTGTTGCGATGGGATTGCTGCCGTCCGAAGTCGAGCCTAACGCAACGACGATCCGGTGCTCCTCGGCCCCGGCAGGTCCTGACAAGCTGTGGGCCCACGGCCCGGCGCTAGCCGAAGAAGAGGCTGACCTCGCGCTCGGCCGACTCGGGGGAGTCCGAGCCGTGCACGATGTTCTCGGTTATGAGTGTGGCAAAATCGCCGCGGATGGACCCCGGCGCGGCGTCGAGCGGGTTGGTGGCGCCCATCAGCGCACGCACGCCCTTGATGACGTCCGCTCCCTCGACCACCATTGCCACGACCGGGCCGGAGGTGACGAAACCGACCAGCTCGCCGAAGAAGGGCTTGTCCGCATGCTCTGCGTAGTGCTTCCTCGCGAGAGACTGATCGATGGTGAACAGCTTCATCTCGCGCAAGATGTACCCCTTGGCCTCCAGTCGCCCCACGACCTCGCCCACCAGCCGTCGTCGCACCCCATCGGGCTTAACCATCACAAAGGTCTGCTGCGTGTCCGCCATCAACTGGTCATCCGTTCGTTTCCATCACTTTCGCCGGTCGGCCGGGAGAGATTATCAGCAGCATCCCGATCCCCGATAACAGCATCAATCGTTGGGCGGGGGACCCACCAGGATGTCGCGCGCCTCGCCGACTACGTAGTGCGAGCCGGTGACGCACACCATATCGGCCTCGCCGGCGCGAGCTAGAGCCGCTTCGAGTGCGCCTGCGACACCGTCCCTTGACTCGCACGGAAGTCCAAGCGCAGTCGCTGCCCGGACCAGCTCGGCGGGCTCGACAACACGCACGCCGCCCGCGCGCGTGGCGATGATCTGGCAATCGACGCGCGCCAGCTCACGCAGCATGCCCGAGTAGTCCTTGTCGGCGAGGATGCCCACGACGAACACGATGCGCTCGAACACGAAGGTCTCGAGCAAACCGCCAATGAGTGCCGAGGTCCCGCCCGGATTGTGGGCGACGTCGAACAAGACGGTAGCCGGGGACTCGCTCACCGGAATCACCTCGAGGCGCCCCGGCACCGAAGCGGCTGCGAGCCCTTCGGCAACAACCTCGTTGGCGAGGCTGCCGTGGGCAAAGAAGCTCGTCGCAGCCTCGAGCGCAACCGCCGCGTTAACTGCCTGATGGCTTCCGTGCAGCGGCAAGAAGAGCCCCTCGTAGGAGCGGGCGGAGGTCCGCACCGACAAATAGCGTCCGCCCACCGCCACGCGGTCCTCGAGCACCTCGAAATCTCTGCTTAGCGCCATCACGCGGGCCTCGACCGCAGCGGCTTCCTCGGCGAGAACCCCCAGGATCTGCGGGGCTCGCTCGCCGGTGACTACCGTGACCGCGGGCTTGATGATGCCCGACTTCTCGCGCGCTATGGTCGCCCTGTCGCTCCCCAGAAGGCCGGTGTGATCGAGGCCCACGTTGGTTATCACCGCTACCGACGCATCCATGACGTTGGTGGCGTCCCACCTGCCCCCGAGCCCTACCTCGACCACCGAGACATCGGCGTTCTCCGCAGCCCACGAGAAGTACAGCGCTGTAAGCACCTCGAAGAAGGTGAGTCGTTCCTCGAGCTCGCCCTCGACGAGCTCGAGGAACGGAGCAAGATGATCGAAGCCTTCGCCGAAGTCATCCTCGGTTATGGGTCTTCCGCCGAGCGCTATGCGTTCGCGCATCGTCTGCAGATGAGGCGAGGTGTACGTGCCCACCTTGAGACCGGTCGCGCCGAGAACTGCCGCTGTGAGCCGGGCCGTGGATGTCTTGCCGTTGGTCCCGGTCACGTGAATCGAGGGAACGGCTCGCTCGGGATGGTCGAGCGCCCTGCACAGCGCCTCCATGCGGTGAAGAGATGGCGCCGTCGACTTCATGGCGTCCACCCCGAGCGCGTCCAAATGCGCCTGCGCTTGCGCCCATCCCATCCGCTAG
>JBBSGD010000001.1:0-98737 GCA_038254435.1 Actinomycetota bacterium | reverse complement strand
CAGCGCTCCCCCCCCGGTGGTTTACTGGCCCCACCGCGGGCCCAACGCGATGCACGCGCCCCACCCACCCACGCCCCGCTTCTAAGGACTCGACCCGCGCCGCGGCCCCGGGATTGCGGGGGGCCGCGGCGCGTGACGAGTCCTTAGAAGCGGCGCTTGCGTCGTGGGGGAGCGAGCATCGAGTTGCGCCCGCGGTGCGACGAGTACACGACCGTGGGTGGAGCGATGGTCATGCCCGCGTCCTGGAACTCTTTGTCCAGTTGGAGACGGGCAGCCATGCGGCTAACGTCCGCACGCTGATCGGGAAGCACCAGCGTGACGCCGGTCCCGTTCCGGCCGGCCCGCGCCGTGCGCCCGACTCGATGCACGTAGCTCTTGTCGTCGTCCGGCGGATCGAAGTTGATGACGTGGGTGATGTCGTCCAGATCCAGGCCGCGCGCCGCTACGTCGGTAGCGACGAGCGTGGTGACCTGTCCTGCCTCGAAGCGAGCGAGCGCCTTTTGGCGAGCACCCTGAGTCAGATCTCCGTGCATGGCTACTGCCTTGATGCCCTGGTTCTTCAGCCGGGTGACGAGACGATCGGCCCCGCGTTTGGTGCGCACGAAGACCAGAGCGAGACCGCGATCCTCCTTGAGCTCGGTGGCAAGCGTGAGGACCTTGGTGGCGGTGGTCACCGGCAGGAAGCGGTGCTCGACCTCTTCCACCGTGAGCATCGGCGATTCGACTTCGTGGCGCCTTGCGTCGCGCGTATAGCGCCGTGCCAGGCGCCCGACATCCCCGTCGAGGGTGGCCGAAAAGAACATGGTCTGACGATCGGTGGGCATGCGGGTAACGAGGCGGTTGACTTGCGGCTGAAAGCCCATGTCGAGCATGCGATCTGCCTCGTCGAGGACGAGCACCTTGACCTTGCCCAGGCCCACCATGCCTCGGTTCGCCAGGTCCTCGAGCCGGCCGGGAGTGGCCACGATGATGTGGGCGCGGCCCGCCAGACGGGCTTGGTCCTGGACGCTCGCTCCGCCGTAGACGGTAGTGACGCGCAGGTTCTTTATCCGCGCCACGTCGACGAACTCGTCGGTCACTTGCAGGGCAAGTTCGCGCGTGGGGGTAAGAATCACCGCGCTCGGCTGAGGGTCGCCGGGCCGCAGGTTCTCGACGATGGGCAAGACGAAGCCGAGGGTCTTGCCCGAGCCGGTGCGTGACTTGGCCAGGACGTCATGCTGAGCCAGGGCGTCCTCCATGACAAGCGTCTGGATCGCGAAGGGAGTGATGATCCCGCGTTTGCCGAGCGCCTCGGCCACGGGGGCCGAGACACCCAAGTCGCGAAAGGTTTGAGACATCGGTTCAACTCCTTGCAGCGGGGCTGCATTTGGACGTGGGCGAGATTCGTCAACCGAGTCGCCCACTGGAGGAACCGGAAGCAAATCTCCTGAACGGCACGTCGCCATTCTCACTCAAGAATAGCATGCAACCCTTGCGAACATCCGGAGGCAGGGTGATTGAGTTCAGTCAGCGAAGTGGGAGGGGAGCTCGCGCCGGCGGATCTTGCGCAGTTTGAGCGCGTGCCGCCCGGGAAGGAGCGTGACATGACAGATTCAGAGAAAGGCCTCGATTCAGAGAAGGGCCCCGATCAAGAGCCCTCCGAGGGCACAGACACCGACTTGCCTCAGCCCGGTCTAAAAGAGGATCCCGGCGCCGGCGGGCCCGGCGAATCGTCGATCGACGAACCTACCAAGCCGGTCCTCGATCCCGACGAGCCCTCGGAAGACGAGGGCCACTTCGACGGCCACACGGAACCCTGAGCCCGCACTCGAAGCGCGTCAGGCCTGCCCGCGCGCGAGGTTGATCAGGCGATCGAGGATGCGCCCGCCGTCGGCGCGCAAGCCATTGTGCTCGTACTCGTTGGTGATCCAGGTGCGTAGTCCCCGGATGTGCGCAGCCGTCTCCTCGGAGAAGGCGCGCTCCACGTACATGTCTTCGGCGTAGACGGCGGCCGCCGCCGGCACGTCGTTGCGGCGCAGGCGCTCGGGGTCGTAGAGGCGGGGCCACTCGCGTTGCGCGAGGATCTCAGCCGTATCGCGCAGGGGGGCAAGCGCCCCGTAGTCCTCGAACATCCACGAGTAGACGTGTTCGCCGGTGAAGAGCTCTCCGGATTCGTATTCGGACGGCAATAGGCGCTCGGCCGACCATCGTGTCGCACAGCCGTCGGCGTAGCAGGCCTCGTGCACCAGCGCGTAGAGGGGGTTGCGGGCGAAGCTCATGGCCGTCTCCACGTCGTGCAGAAAGGCGGGCGAGTCGGGCGGGAGCTCGACGATGTAGTGGAGGTGCTCCGCGCCGTCGCTCATGCCGAGGAGATTCCCGAGCTGACGGAACCGGCGAGCAGTGAGCCGGTCCCCCGACGGCAGGCGCAGGTTCTCCGCGGCGAGGCGCTCCAGAATCTCGTGCACCCGGGCGCGGTCGGCCGGGTAGCGCTCGTAGTAGCGGCGGTTGCGGTCGAGCACACGTCGATAGGTGGCCGTGTAAACCTCATCAACGTGGCGTCCGAGGGGAGGAAGCCCGCCCGTTACGAACGCCTCGCGCAAGCCCTCGGGGGCGAGTGACAGGTAGGTAACGACGCAGAAGCCCCCGAAGCTCTGCCCCAGGACGCTCCAGCGCTGTACGCCCAGGGTGTTGCGAACCCACTCGGCATCGCGCACGATCGAGTCGGCGCGGAAGTGCGTGAGGTACTCCGCCTGCTCTTGCGGCGTGCGGTTCGAGAGCGAGCCCACCGGGGTCGAGCGGCCGGTGCCGCGCTGATCCAGCATGAGAATGCGAAAATCCTGGAGCGCGCGGTCGAGCCATCCCGGCGCGCTCGGATGTCGTGTCGGGCGCGCTGCCTCGTGGCCCGGTCCACCCTGCAGGAACAAGAGGAAGGGGCGCTCCCGCCCGCTCGGGTCCGCCACTTCGCGCGCGAAGACGGTGATGCGCTCGCCGTCTGTCTGCTCGTGGTCGAGCGGCACATCGATCTCGTGCTCAACCTGAACTAGGCCGGGAAAACGATGGGTTGCGGGCACAGGAGGATTCTGGCAGCTTCCGTGGCGGTCAGGTTACGAGGCCGGCCGGCGCCTCGGGGCCTTCCAAGGTCAGGCAGGCGGCAGCGATTCTAGGGATCCTGCGTTCGGGCGGCATCCGCGCGCCAGCACAGGGCTCGCCGCGGGGTCAGTTGAAGCAGCGGTCCGTCTAAGTGGAGACGCCGGTAGGGCGGGTACTTGGCGTGCAGGGCGGCCACTGCTCGCGGGTGCTCCGAAGGATCGTCGAACACTTGCACCGCGCCGAGGACCTGAACCCACGCGAGCCTGCTCCAGTCCTCGTTGTAGTGGTCCACGGTCAACGCGACCGAGGAATGATTGCGTAAGTAGCGGATGCGGGCGAGCTCTTGGCCGGGCACGCGCTTGGGCTTTTGGTCCACCGCGCTGTAGAGTTGTTTTCCGGCGAGCGCAAAGGTCACGGGCAGGACGCGCGGCTGGTTGTGATAGTCGAGCAGACCGAGATGGGCCACGCGTTCTTCGCGCAACAGTGCGAGAGCCCAGCCGGGAAGCTCAGCCAGATTGCCCGCAGCCATGGCCCAAGCATAGGTGGACATCAGACTGCGATCCCCAGAGGCGTTTGTGGAAGAGCTGAAGCGCCTCGCGAAACAACCGCGACGCCGTAGCATGGGCGCGTGCTTGCCTCGATCCCATATCACACCTTTCCCCTGATCCATCTCGGACCGGTAGCGATACGGACCTTTGGCCTCATGGTCGCTCTCGGCATCCTGACCGGCACGTGGCTTGCGGCCCACTACGCGCAACGTTTCGGAGTGTCAAAAGACGAGGTGGTGTCGCTGGCCACGCGGCTCGTGATAGCGGGTGTGGTCGGGGCGCGTCTCACGTGGGTCCTGACGCATACCTCGTCGATTGATTCGCCGCTCGACGTCATCGCCGTGTGGAAGGGCGGGCTGCAGTTCTCCGGTGGCTTCATCCTGGCTGTCCTCGTGGCCCTTCCTACCTTCCGGCGCTGGAGCAGCCGCGTCAAGTGGCAGATGGGGGATGTGCTGGCGCTCGGTTTGACCTTCGGGCTCGCCGTCGGCCGCATCGGTTGCTATGCGGTGGGGGAGCACTTCGGCAAAACGACCACCTTCTTTCTCGGCGTGCACTATCTCGGAGGCGACACTCGTGAACCGGTGGCAGTCGGTCAGACGATCCACAACACGGCGCTCTACGAGCTCATACACTTGCTCTTTCTGGGCGTGCTGTTGTGGTGGGTGCTCTACAAGCGCAAGCCTGTTGTGACTCCGGGAGTCGGAATCGGTATCTTTGCCCTGTGGTACGGGGTGGCGCGCTTTGGCACCGACTTCTTGCGCGCTTACGATCACACGGTCTTTGGCCTGACCGGCGCGCAGTACATGTGCGCGGTGCTCGTACCCGTTGGGATCTGGATACTGGTGCGCACCAAAGTACGGCGCCGGCGTTGGGATGCCGGTGACGAGGCGGGGCCGGCGGAAGGCAAAGCGTCACTCGCGCCGGTGTCCTAGCCGGGGCAGGCGGGCTCAAAATGGGCGGCGTCGCGAAGTCCCGACGTGGCCGCACGCAAGACCAGAAGGGTAGGCTCTGCGTCCCATGGTCGATCGTTTGAAGCCCAAGCCAAAGCCCAAGACCCAGCCGCGCAAGCAGGGCAGCCCGCCCCCCGATCCCGGGAGCCAGCGACGCCCAGGCCTTCCGCAAGATCCACGCCAGCGCTGGGTGCTGGGGGGATATTTGCTCCTGGCGGCGGTGCTGCTCTTCTTCTTCGAAGGCTCGCTGTTCGGCTCCAGCACCCAGCTCGACTACGACCAGTTCATCCAGCACATAAAGAAGAACCAGATCGTCGAGGCGGATATCGGGAGCACGTCCATCAGCGGCACCTACAAGGTGGGTTCGGGGGAACCGCAACAGTTCACGACGACGTTGCCGGTCAACTACCAGACGAACGGGATCGCCAAACAGCTCGCAGCTTCCGGTGCCAAGGTGACCGCCTCACAGCCGAGCGTCCTGGGCGGCTTCTTTCTCTATTGGATCCTTCCCATTGTGCTCATCGGCGGTCTCTACTACCTGTTCATGCGCCGACTGCGCAACCAGATGGGCGGAGGAGGGGCGGGGGGTGCCCTGTCGTTCGGGCGCAACAAGGCAAAGCTCTACGACCGCACCGACATGAAGACAACCTTTGCCGACGTCGCAGGTGTGGACGAGGTCGAGGCGGAGCTCGTCGAGCTCGTCGAATACCTCAAGAACGCGCAGAAGTTCACTGCGGTCGGAGCCAAGATACCCAAGGGCGTGTTGCTCGTCGGGCCCCCGGGAACCGGCAAGACCTTGCTCGCGCGCGCCATCGCAGGCGAGGCGGAAGTGCCGTTCTTCTACATCTCCGCGTCCGAGTTCATCGAGCTCTTCGTCGGGCTGGGCGCGGCCCGTGTCAGGGACCTGTTCAAGCAAGCTCGCGAGCGGGCGCCTGCCATCGTCTTCATCGACGAGATCGACTCGGTGGGACAGGCACGCTCCGGCGCGGGGGGCCCCCAGATGGGCTCGCACCAGGAGCAGGAGCAGACCCTCCAGCAGCTCCTCACCGAGATGGACGGGTTCGAGCCCAACAGCGGAGTCATCATCGTGGCGGCGTCCAATCGCCCCGAGGTGCTCGACCAGGCGCTGCTGCGCCCGGGGCGATTCGATCGCCAGATCCAGGTGAACCTCCCCGACATCAGGGGTCGCGAGGAGATCCTCGCGATTCACGCGCGTGACGTTCCGCTCGATCCCGACTCCGACCTCAAGGTGCTGGCGCGCAGAACGCCGGGCTTCTCCGGAGCGCAGCTCGCCAACGTGATCAACGAAGGAGCGTTGCTGGCGGCCCGGCGCAGCCACAAGACCGTTTCGATGCACGATCTCGAAGAGGCCATAGACCGTGTGGTGGCCGGACTCGAGAGGCGCTCACAGGTTCTAACAGAGCACGAACGCAAGCTCGTCGCCTTCCACGAGCTTGGGCACGCAGTCGTGGCGCGCTTCGTCGAGCACGCGGATCCGGTGCATCGCATCTCGATAATCCCGCGCGGCATCGGGGCGCTCGGTTACACGCAGCAGCTCCCCGAGGAAGAGCGCTACCTCATGTCCGAGCCGGAGCTGCGGGACCGCATCGCCGTCCTCCTCGGCGGGCGTTCGGCGGAAGAGATCGTGTTCGGATTCGCAACCACCGGAGCGCAAGACGATCTCAAGCGCGCTACCGAGATCGCTCGCCGCATGGTGATGGAGTTCGGTATGTCCGAGAAGGTCGGCCCCATCAACATCGCCGATGGCGGACCGCGCTTTCTATCGCCGGTGTTCCGCCGCGGAGAGGACGTCTCGGACGAGACGGAAGTCGCCATCGATCGGGAGGTCAAGGCGATCCTTCTGGAGGCACGCGACACGGCGCGCGCCATCCTGCACCATCACCGCGACGACCTGGATGCGCTCGCAACGCAGCTGCTGGCCCGCGAGTCGCTGGGACGCAAGGAGCTCGACGAGTACTTCGAGGGTCTCGGAGCCCCCAGCGCCGCCGACGCCGAGCAGGGCCAGACGGCAGAGCTGGCGCCCAACCGGCCCGCCCGCTAGCAAGTCCTCTGTGCCATCCTCTGTAACTTGACGGTATAGCACTCAAGTTACATAATGGTGGAAACTTAGATTCTTCATCAGCGGCTGCTAGCGGCCAGAGGCAGGTGTGCGGATGGATATCAACAGGCTCACGCTCAGATCGCAGGAGGCCGTGGCGGCCGCCCAAGCCCTGGCGTCCCAACGCAACCACCAGCAGGTCGAGCCGGGCCACCTGCTCGCCGCGCTGCTCGGCCAGGCCGACGGCCTGACCCTTCCCCTGCTGCAGAAGCTCGGTGCGCAGCCGGGGTCGGTGCGTAGCGCCGCCGAGGGTGTGCTCGAGGGTTACCCGAACGTGTACGGCACCTACGAGACTTACCCGTCCCCGGCGCTGCGCCGGACGCTGGACGCAGCAGGGGAGGAGTCCGCGGCTCTCGGCGATGCTTACGTGTCGACCGAGCATCTGCTGCTGGCGATCCTCGCCGGAAGCGATGCCGCCGCACGCGTTCTCAAAGACGCGGGCGTGGGCAGGGCGAAACTGCTGGCCGCGCTGAAGGAGGTGCGCGGCTCCCAGCGGGTCACGGACCAGACTCCCGAGGACAAGCACCAGGCGCTCGAGCGCTACGGGCACGACCTGACCGAGGCGGCCCGCCGCGGCAAGCTCGATCCGGTCATCGGGCGCGACGAGGAGATCCGGCGCGTCATACAGGTGCTGTCGCGTAGAACCAAGAACAACCCCGTGCTCATCGGCGAGCCGGGGGTCGGCAAGACGGCGATCGTAGAGGGGCTCGCCAACCGGATCGTGGCGGGCGACGTGCCGGAGTCGCTCAAGAGCAAGCGCGTAGTGTCGCTCGACATCGGCGCGATGCTCGCCGGGGCCAAGTACCGGGGTGAGTTCGAGGAGCGGCTCAAGGCCGTGCTCGAGGAGATCTCCGACTCCGAAGGTGAGGTCATCACCTTCGTCGACGAGCTGCACACCGTGGTGGGCGCCGGAGCGGCGGAAGGAGCTGTCGACGCGGGCAACATGATCAAGCCCATGCTCGCGCGCGGCGAGCTTCGTATGGTGGGGGCAACCACGCTCGACGAGTACCGCAAGCACGTCGAAAAGGACCCCGCCCTCGAGCGGCGCTTCCAGCCCGTCTTGGTGGGCGAGCCGAGCGTGGTAGACGCAATAGCCATCTTGCGCGGCCTCAAGGAGCGTTACGAGGTTCACCACGGGGTGCGCATCCAGGATGCGGCGCTGATAGCCGCAGGCGTGCTGTCGGATCGCTACGTCACCGGACGCTGGCTCCCAGACAAGGCCATCGACCTCGTCGACGAGGCTGCGTCGCGTTTGCGCATCGAGATCGACTCCATGCCGATGGAGATCGACGTTCTCGACCGGCGCGCCAAGCAGCTCGAGATCGAGAGAGCCGCGCTGCAAAAGGAAACCGACGAGCCATCCAAGCAGCGCCTCGCCAAGATCGAGCAGGAGCTCGCGCAGCTACACGAGGACATGGACGGAATGAAGGCTCACTGGGGGCAGGAGAAGGAGGCCATCGACGCCATTCGAGCCATCAAAGCCGCCATCGAAAGAGTGCGCGGGGAGGCAGAGCGGGCGGAACGAGACGGGGATCTCGGGCGCGCGGCCGAGCTTCGTTACGGGCGCCTCACGGAGCTCGAGAAGGATCTCGCGCACGGCAACGAGCGCCTCGCAGAGCTGCAGCGTGACCGCAAGTTCCTCAAGGAGGAAGTCGACGAGGAGGACATAGCCGAGGTCGTGTCGCGCTGGACCGGCATCCCGGTTGCGAGGCTGATCCAAGGGGAGGTCGACAAGCTAATCGCCATGGAACACGGACTGCACGAGCGCGTCGTGGGCCAGGACGAGGCAGTGACGGCGGTCGCCAACGCCATCAGGCGGGCGCGCTCAGGACTGGGCGACCCCAACAGACCGATCGGATCGTTGATCTTCCTCGGCCCGACCGGAGTGGGCAAGACCGAGTTGGCGCGCGCCCTGGCGGAGTTCCTGTTCGACGACGAGCGCGCCATGATCCGCCTCGACATGTCCGAGTACATGGAGAAGCACACCGTCAGTCGCCTGGTGGGAGCTCCCCCCGGCTACGTAGGCTACGAGGAAGGTGGTCAGCTCACCGAAGCCGTGCGCCGCCGTCCGTACTCCGTCGTCCTGCTCGACGAGATCGAAAAGGCCCACCCCGACGTCTTCAACACGCTGCTTCAGATACTCGACGACGGCCGTCTTACCGACGGGCAAGGACGTACGGTGGACTTCAAGAACTCGGTGATCATCATGACGAGCAACCTGGGCTCGCAGTTCATACTCGCCGAGGGCGAGACCGACGAGTCGGTAACCGACAAGGTCATGACGACGGTGCGCGATCACTTCAAGCCGGAGTTCCTCAATCGCGTCGACGAGGTGGTCGTGTTCCACCGCCTTACACCGGAGCACCTCATGCGCATCGTCACCCTCCAGCTCGACTCCCTGGCAGAGAGGCTTGCGCAGCGCAACATCAAGCTCGAGTTGACCAATGCGGCCCGCACCTATCTCGGCGAGACCGGTTACGAGCCCGCCTACGGGGCCCGGCCCCTCAAGCGTCTCCTGCAGCGCGACATTGAAAATGTGCTGGCGCTGAAGCTGCTCGAGGGAAAGGTCGTCGACGGCGACGCCGTGACCATCGATGCGGGGAACAAGGGCCTGGTCTTCTCCCCGTAGGGTTAGAGGCGGCCGGATCTCGCGGGGGAGGAGGCTCGTTCTCGTGGCAGGCATGTCACTTGCACCCGAGGGGTGAAGCTTGACACCCAGCACCTGGTGCACGTTGGTGCGCCCGGCCTCGAAGTTCACCGCCGATCCGGCCATGTACAGCCGCCAGATGCGGGCTCTCGCTTGGCCGGCGACGCGCACCGCCTCGTCCCAATTACTCTCGAGGTTCGCCACCCACGCCCGCAGGGTGCGCGCGTAATGCTCGCGCAGCCCTTCTACGTCGCGTACCTCGTAGCCGTGCTGCTGCATCGCCGAGATTACGTTTCCGACCTCGTGCAACTCCCCATCGGGGAACACATAGCGCGCGATGAACGAGTTGCGGTCGAAGCCCGATGGTCCCGGTGGTCGCGAGATTGCATGGTTGAGGAGACGTCCGCCGGGTCGCAGCAGCGTGTGCAGTCCCTGGAAGTAGTGGGCCGCGCGCTGCAGCCCGACGTGCTCGAACATGCCGATTGAGGAGATCGCGTGGTAGGGCCCATCGGTGACGTTCCTGTAATCCTGCCGGCGTATCTCCACGCGATCGGAGAGCCCGGCCTCGGCGACGCGCTTGGCCGCGAGATCCGCTTGCTCCCGTGACAGCGTCACGCCCACGGCGCGCACCCCGTAATGCTCGGCCGCATGCATGGTCATGCCGCCCCAGCCGCAGCCGACATCGAGCAAGCGTGAGTCCGCGGTCAGGCCCAGCTTGCGGCAGATGAGGTCGTACTTGGCTCGTTGGGCGTCGTCCAGGCTCGAGTTGGAATCCTCGAAATACGCGCACGAGTAGGTAAGCGTGGAGCCCAGAAAGAGGGAATAGAAAGCGTTGCCGGCGTCGTAATGGTGGGCTACGGCGCGTGCGTCCCGCGCGCGCGAGTGGAGCCGGCCTCTAGGATGCATCTCCTCGGGGGGCGGCGGGGGCGGACGGCCGATCACCCCGAGCCTGCGGGCGGCGACGAGTCCCTTGCGAAGGTTCCTGCGTCCCTGTCCCACGACGAAGTGCTCGCCCCGCTCCGCCGCTGCATCCCTGACCGCAAGCACGTCGTACACACTCCCGACGAGGTCGATGTCACCGGCCACGTAGGCGCGTGCAAGTCCGAGCTCGTTGGGCGCGTACAGAAGGCGGGTCAGCGCGCGGGGCGTGCGCACAACGATGGCCGCGCCGCCATCCGGGTCGCCGAGAGAGCTTCCGTCCCAGCACTCCACTCGGACGGGGATGTCGCGGATCCCGAGCAGCAGCTCGATCAAAGGACGCAGGTTGTCGGCAACGGTTGCCATGGGCCGCCTCCTGGCCGATGCAGCCGCGTCGGCTCGTGGTCGAAGCAGGGACGTAACGAAAACAATAGTAGCTTCGAGTAATGGCTCAGCTCGGCAACGACCCCGGTCCAGTGGCGGTGCTCAAGTGCCTCGACTGCGGCGACGTCTTCCCCGTCCACGTGAAGGAAGCACCCGCGTGCCCGAGCTGCGGCTCGCGCTCACTCGAGGTCGCGGGGGAGCCGCTCTTGTGAGCGGGCAATCCGAACCGCGCATGGCCGTCGTGCCGTCGGGTGATGAGGGCCTCAACGCCGCGATCGAGTCCGCCGGCGGCCGGATAGTCGAGGC
The DNA here is from genome assembly GCA_038254435.1 of Actinomycetota bacterium. Classification (GTDB taxonomy): domain Bacteria; phylum Actinomycetota; class CADDZG01; order CADDZG01; family WHSQ01; genus JBBSGD01. Next base: position 87,796 of record JBBSGD010000001.1, on the reverse strand, counting down.
GGGCGCAGCGCAAGGGATCGTGTGGACGGAGCCCGGCGACCCTCAAGGGCTCATCGACCTGCTGAGCGAGTCGCCGGCTACGTGGGTGCAGCTTCCCTTCGCCGGCATCGAGAGCTTCGTGGCCGCGGGAGCGGTCGACGACTCGCACACGTTCGCGTGCGCCAAGGGCGCCTACGGGCACGCCACGGCCGAGCACGCGCTGACGCTCCTCCTCGCGGGAGCGCGCCGCCTCGACGTCCACGTGCGCGCCAAGTCGTGGGAGCGCGGTGACCTCGGGCACCCGGAGCGAAGGATCGCAGGCACCACCGTCGTCATAGTCGGAACGGGCGGCATCGGCTCGGAGCTCGCGGCGATGCTCGTTCCGTTGCGGGCGCGCACGATCGGCGTCAACCGCTCGGGCAAGGCACTCGAGGGAGCAGAGCGAACGGAGCCTGCTGCCCGGCTCGACGAGCTGCTGCCCGGCGCCGACTTCGTGGTCGTGGCCGCCGCGCACACTCGCGCCACGCACCACCTCTTCGCGGCGGAGCAGTTTGCTCGCATGAAGGAGGACGCGTGGCTCGTCAACGTGGCGCGCGGGGGGCTCGTGGACACGAACGCGCTGGTCGCGGCGCTGCAGAGCGGCGCGATCGGCGGAGCGGCCCTCGATGTGACCGATCCCGAGCCTCTGCCCGACCGGCACCCCCTCTGGGACATTCCCAACGTGATCATCACGCCGCACGTCGCCAACACGTGGAACATGGGGCTCGCCGAGCTGAGGCAGCTCGTTGCGCGCAACGTGACGCACTTCGCGCACGGCGAGCAGCTCGAAGGCGTGGTCGACGTGCGGCTCGGCTACTGACCCGGCCAGAAAGCCGGCGGGGGGCAATTCCTCACCCCGAGCAGCACACCCAGCCCGCCGAGTCCACCCGAATCGAGGAGCGCCGCGAGGGCGGCGCGGCGTGACAGAGCTCTCACCGCCTCGGCTCCCCGCCCCCCGGCCGTTGCCTCGAGGTGCGCGCCCCGCAGCCCTGCGTCCAACTCGCTCGCGCCGAGGGCTCGCAACGTGGCCGACTGCGTTCTCGGCCCCGTCACCGCGCAGCCGGCGCGTCTTAGGGCGCCCGCTACGGCGCGCCAGTCGACGTGCGTGGTGATGTCTTTGGTGCCCGGCGCGGCGAGGGGATCGTCGTCGGCGCCTCCCGACGAGTAGCAAACGAGCGTTCCCCGTGCCCGGCGCGCCTCGTATCCGTAGTCGATGACCACGACGCCTCCCCGCTCGTTGCACGAAGCGGCCTGCATGCAAAGCTGTTCGGCGGCGGGAGATATCTCGGCCGGCTCGCCGAGCCCCGGAGCGTGCCATGCGCCCGAGCCGAGCGCGGCGGTTGCCTCGCTCGACAAAGCGCCCGGCGTGAGCACGAGACCGTCTGATGAAAGGTCGACGAACAGCTCCAGCGGGCCAGCTTGCGTCCCCTCGAGAAGATGCACCGGCGCGTTGTCGAGGACCTCGTTGGCCATGACGCAGCCCGCGCCGGCAACCGGCAGGTCGCTCAGCGAGCGGCACCAGGTCACGCGCGCGTCGCCCCCGAGGCGTTCTTTCTGACGGGCAGCGACGGCAGGCGATCGCTCGACCAGGGCCATCGACAGGGCTCGCCCGAAGTCGCCGCTCGCCGCCGACAGGAGCGCGGCCGCGAACCCACCTTCGCCCGGGCCGAGCTCAACGACGCGAAAGGAGGCGGGGCGTCCGCACGCGTCCCATATCCCTTGCAGCCCAGTCGCCCACAGGCACCCGAAGGCCGGGTCGAGCTCGGGTGAGGTGAGGTAGTCGCCCCCGCGGGAGGCCCGCTCCGGGCCCGCGTAGTAACCATGCTCGGGGTGATAGAGGGCGAGCTCCTGGTAGGCGGCGAAGGTCAGGCGGCCGCGCCTCCGGATGAGCTCTCCGACCACCACTTCGAGAGGCGTCACGAAGGACCTCGCTCATTGATCATGTGATGTCTTGCTTGTCTATCGTCGCCTGCAACCCCTCGTATTGCCTTCTGCGTTTCACCTCGATCGTCTCCTTCCGTCCTATTTCATCAAGACTCTCATCGACACGTGGTGCACGCACCTCTGTCCCGGCCTCGCCCAAATGACTGGTGCACGTGGTGCACGTGGTGCACGTGGTGCACGTGGTGCACGCACCCCCTGCCCCGGCCTCGCCAAATGACTGGTGCACGTGGTGCACGCACCTCTGTCCTTGGCCTCCCAAAATGACTGGTGCACGTGGTGCACGCACCCCTGCCCCGGCCTCGCCAAATGACTGGTGCACGTGGTGCACGTCAGCCGCGAGCGGTGACTCAGTACCTAGCAAGGCAAGGCCGTTGTTCGTCGGCCACTGCCGGTACTATTCGGGTTCTTGGGTCGAGGGCACTAAGGCTGACCGGGTGCTCGATGGGACTTCAACTAGTCCTGACTTCGAGCCGACTGGCTGGGGACGCTGGCGACGTCGGCGCGCCGGGTAACCTAGGCGATGCAAACCCTACAAAATCGTCGGGAAAGAGCTGGCGAGCTACCGCTATGACCTTGAGTACGCCCCGTGTGCACCACGTGCACCACGGGAAAGGGCTGTCCCGCACGCCCCGTGTGCACCACGTGCACCACGTGCACCACGTGCACCACGTAGATCGTCTATGCCCCGGGCCTACGAGGTAGTGACGGCTCCGAACGTGGCGGTCGAGTCCTGGTCGCTGCGTAAGGCCCCCGAGGTTGGGAGGGCGTCGAGCTGTATCCGCAAGGCGATATCGACGGTTTGGGCTAGGGAAGAGGTCAGCCGGAAACATTTTGATCATTGCCGGACATGTTCAGTGCAGAAGCAAATGATGGGTGACAGCGTCTGCGGCATGAACGACAGAGAGGGGTAGGAGAGGGGCTATGCCTGGAGACATGAGAGGCGACTTCAGATCTTCTTCGAAGCATGCGGTAAGAAGGTGCTTGCCTACGCTCCTCGTCGGGTAGGTCGAGGACACCGAAGATGTGGTCGCGGAAACATTCCTGATCGCGTGGCGTCGCAAGGTAATATCCCCGCCGAGCCCTTGCCTTGGCTATACGGAGTGGCGAGAAGGGTAGTAGCAAATCGGTTACGAACACTTCGGAGGCAAGCTGCGCTCAGTCAGCGACTCGGCACGAGGAGCTCGCTGCGAAACCTCGTCGACAGTGAGCCGGGCATAGCGCCGGCGGAGCAAACAATCAGCCAGATCATCGAACTCCTTCCCAAGTCGCAAAGGGAGGCGATAGCCCTCCCCGACTAGGAGAGCTTGAGCAATCGAGATGCTGCAATCGCCGCGGGCTGTTCTGCAGGTGCATTCGCGATTCGACCCCACGGAGCCAAGCAACGGCTGGCGACGGAGCTGGAGTAGCAGATCATGGCCGCCGCAGCAGGGTCGGCGGTTAGTCACCGCGCCGTCAACGACCCCGCGACGGCAGCCTGTTTCAGGTGGTTCAGTCAGAAAGCCGATCTCGTGGCTACGCAATTGGGTCGTCCGGGAACTCGCCGGTGTCTGTTTGCGGCCCCCATTGACAGAAGGACTGGGGGAGCGCCTATTCCTGAGACCCTTGTGACATGCGTCACAGACTATGCAGATGGAGGGGACGGGGCGCTCGGCGACTTCCCTGCCCCCAAGGGGAATGACACGGCAAGATGCTTGTGCTGCAATCGGAGCGGGGTCCCTGGTAGCGGCACTAGCCGCGCTTGCGCGGCGCGGCACGGGGCACCTTGGCCAGAGCCTCTTGTGCCGCGCCCCGCATCCTCTCGTACCACGCTCTTTTGGCGTCGTGCGTGTGCACGTTGCGAATGGCGGACTCGGCGACTCTGATGACGTCCTCGTGGCGCGCGCTATCGGCGTAGATATGGATGAGCCGGTCGTAAGGGCCCGTCGAGTCGAAGGACTTCTCGACGGCGGCCTCGTAGAGCTCGACCGCGTCGTCGACCCGCCCGATCTGCTCGAGGTTCTGTCCTTTCAGGTAACCCCTTACGAGCGCCATGGTCTCGTTGGGGTCATCGCCCGGTGGCGTCGCCGGCACTTGGGTCCCCTTTCAATACGGCGGGATACTCTGGTAGTCAACCACCACGCCCGGCACGTAAGCGACACGACCCGAGGAGGGAGCAAGCAATGGCGCTCGGTTATGAAGGGAACCTCTATATCCTTGCGTTCGACCATCGTGGCTCGTTTCAAAAGAAGATGTTCGGCATCGGCGGCGACCCCAACCCCGAGGAGACCGAGCGCATCTCGGACGCCAAGAGCTTGATCTACGAAGGCTTCCGTGTGGCCCTCGCTGAAGGGGCTCCGGGCGGCGCGGCCGGGTTCCTGGTCGACGAGCAGTTCGGCGGACCGGCGGCACGCGAGGGCATCGCGGATGGGCTGATCGTCGCCATACCGGTCGAAAAGAGCGGTCAGAACGAGTTCGACTTTCAGTACGGGGACGAGTTCGGCAAGCACATCGAGGACTTCTCGCCGACCTTCTCCAAGGTGCTCGTCCGCTACAACCCCGAAGACGACGAGGAGATGAACAAGCGTCAGGGAGCTCGGCTCAAGGAGCTGGGGGAGTGGCTGCACGACAACGACAAGAAATTCCTTTTCGAGCTGCTGGTGCCGGCCACAGATGAGCAGTCGGGCGTAGTCGAGGGCGATTCGGATCGCTACGACAAGGAGCTGCGACCCGAGCTGATGATGGGCGCCATCAAGGATCTTCACGCGGCCGGGGTCGAACCCGACGTGTGGAAGATCGAGGGGCTGGACAAGAGCGAGGACTGCAGCCGCATTGCCGAGCTCGTCAGGTCGGAGGGGCGCGACGGCGTCGTATGTGTAGTGCTGGGCAGGGGGGCGAACGACGCGGCCGTGGACCACTGGCTCCATCAGGGCGCAGAGGTCGACGGCTACGTGGGTTTTGCCATCGGGCGCACGATCTGGTGGGACTCGCTCAAGGGATTCCTCGACGGGAGCGTCGCGCGCGAAGACGCAGCGAAGACGATCGCGCGCAACTACCTGCGTTTCATCGAGGTCTACACCTCGGGCGCCTAGCGGGTGCTCGACGCCGACGGGGTGCCCGACGCCGACGGGGTGGCAACCGGGCAAGTATGCGCGGTACTGCCTGTTCGGCGGTGGGTGGTGACGATTCTGGCTTTGCTGCCGGCCTTGGGGGCGGCCGCGCCCACTCCCTCGATGGCCGCCCCAACTCCCTCGGCGACCCCATCGTCGGCGCCACCGACGGCCACCTTCGCTCCCTCGTCGGGCGACAGGACCGCCATCCAGCACCTTCTCGACAGGCGGGCGCAAGCCGTGCTGCTGCACGACAAGCCGGCCTTTCTGTCTACCGTGGCGAGGTCTTCGATCGGTTTTTACGCGGCTCAGAAGAAGCTGTGGCGCAATCTTGGCGGCGTTCGCTTCTCCTCCTACTCGCTGCACGCCGCGTGGGACCGGCAGGGCGACCTTGCCCAAAACGGGCTTGCCGGCGCGTACCCGGAGGCCGACGCGGTGACGCTTCCGGTAACGGAGATCCGCTACCGTCTTGCCGGCGCCGGCGGGACGCCGGCGGTTGAGGACGACTACTACACCTTTACAAGAGAGCGGGGACGCTGGTCGATCGCGGCGGACAACGATTTCAGCTATCTGGGGTTCGCGTCGAGCCGCAACCTGTGGGACTTCGGGCGGGTGCGCACGGAGAGGAGCCGGCACTTCCTGCTCCTCTACCACCCTTGCGGCGTGGGGACCGGCTGCGTCGAGCTGCCGGGGGACATCCTCACTCTGGCGGAGCGCGGCCTTGCGCAGGTTCGTCGTGTGTGGCCCCATATCCCCGCGGGGCGCATCCCGATCGTGTCGGCGTCGCGGCCCGGGGAGCTGTCGGCGCTCCTCGATGCCACTCTTGATCCCAAGAAGTACGTGGCGTTTGCTTACTCGACCACAGACGAGGAGCACGGGCTCGCCAACACGGGGGCGCGCATCGTCCTCAGCCCGGAGGCGCTGGTGGGACGCAGCTCGGCTGTGGTGGAGGGGATTCTCGCTCATGAGCTGGTGCACGTGGTCACGCGCCGAGCGTCGGGCCCGTTCGTGCCGGTGTTCATCGAGGAGGGACTTGCGGACTACGTAGGCTTTGGCGACGCGGGCACAGCCTACGTGCAAGGGCTCGCGTCGAGCGGGCAGTTCACCGGGACACTGCCGCGTGACGATCAGTTCCAGGCGGGGGACCGGACCTCGATCAACAATGCTTACCAGGAAGGCGAATCTGCAGTTGCCTATTTCATCAATCGGTATGGGCCGGCGCGCTTTCGCAGCTTCTATCGCACGCTCGGCAGGGCACGGATAGTGTTCGGCACCGCGCGGCGCCATGTCGACGAGGCGCTCAGACGCGCAACGGGCGCCGGTTACAGCGCGTTCGAACGCGCATGGGCGGGTAGCATCGCCCCCTGAGCAGCGGCGAAGGTCGGAAAGGAAAGCCGAGCATGGGCGCGCAAGCAATCGCAGATGGCCACAAGGACGGGTTCGCTCTCGCCACAGAAGGCGGTGCCCGCGGCCCCCTCGCGCTGGTCGTGAACGGCGTGCCGCGCGATCTCGCTTTCGTCCCCGAGGAGGGGGCCGAGGTGACCGTCGTAACCCAGGCCGACAACCCCGGACGGGAGATCGTTCGCCACTCGGCGGCTCACGTGCTGGCCCAAGCCGTTCTGAACCTCTATCCGGGGACCAGATATGCAATCGGGCCTCCCATCGAAGACGGCTTCTACTACGACTTCGAAGTCGAGCGGCCGTTCACGCCCGAGGATCTCGAGCGTATCGAGGACGAGATGCGCCGCATCGTCAAGGAGAACCAGCGATTCGAGCGCGAGGAGGTCGACGCCCCGGAGGCAGAGAGGCTCTTTGCGGACCAACCCTACAAGCTCGAGATCATTCACGGAGTGGCCGAGGGGGCAGATGCGCTCGAGCAGCAAGGGGCGATGGGCGAGGTGATCTCGGTCTACCGCAATACGAGCGGCGGCGAGCAGTCGTTCATCGACCTCTGTCGCGGCCCTCATGTTCCGGGCACAGCACGCATCAAAGCTTTCAAGTTGCTGCGCAGCGCGGGGGCCTACTGGCGCGGCGATGAGCACAAGCCCATGCTGCAGCGAATCTACGGCACGGCGTGGGAGTCGAAGGACGCGCTCGACGCTTACCTTCACCGTCTCGCCGAGGCCGAGAAGCGGGACCATCGCAGACTCGGGCGCGAGCTTGAGCTGCTGCATTTCGACCGCTCCGCCCCGGGCATGCCCTACTGGTTGCCCAAGGGGCTGAAGGTCCTCAACGAGCTGCTCGACTTCTGGCGCCGCGAGCACGAAGCGCGCGGTTACCAAGAGATCGCCGCGCCGCTCGTCAGCGACAAGTCCTTGTGGGAGACCTCGGGACACTGGGACCACTTCAAGGACGACATGTTCACGATCCCCGTCGACGACAACACCACCTACGTGCTCAAGCCGATGAACTGTCCCAACGCCATGGTGGTCTTCAACCTCAAGACTCGCAGCTACCGCGACCTGCCGTTGAGGCTGTCGGACGCCGACATCCTCCACCGTCTCGAGCGTTCGGGAACTCTGCATGGCCTGCTCAGGGCGCGCAGCTTTCGCCAGGACGATGCGCACATCTTCATCTCCGCGGACCAGATAAGAGACGAGTACCAACGCATATTCGAGATCTGCGATCGCTTCTACGGCGTGTTCGGACTTGACTACCGCCTCCGACTGGGCACTCGTCCACAGCACTACCTCGGCGATCTGGACACCTGGAGCGACGCCGAGGACGTGCTCCGCTCGATGCTCGAGGAGCGCCTCGGCAGGGACGGGTATTTGATCGAGGAAGGCGGCGGTGCATTCTACGGACCCAAGATCGACATCATGATGTACGACGCAATCGGCAGACCGTGGCAGATGGGAACGATTCAGCTCGACTTCCAGCTGCCGCGCCGCTTCAATTGCGTGTACGTCGACGACAAGGGTGAACGGCGCACGCCGGTCGTCGTGCACCGCGTCATCTACGGCAGCGTCGAGCGCTTCGTCGGCATCCTCATAGAGCACTTCGCGGGCGCGTTCCCGACGTGGCTGGCGCCGGTGCAGGCTGTCGTCATACCGATCGCCGATCGTCACCTCGCCTACGCGCACGAGGTCTGCGGCAAGCTGAAGCCCGGGGGAGCGCGCGTCGAGGTGGATATCTCGGAGGAGACGATGGGTGCAAAGATCCGCCACCAGCAGATGCAGAAGGTGCCCTACATGCTGGTCGTCGGAGACAACGAGACAGGAGCCGGCACCGTGTCCGTACGGCGTCGCAGCGGCGAGGAGACACGCGGGGTGCCGGTGGACGAGTTCGGCGCAGCACTGGCGCTGGAGATTGCCGAGCTGCGCCTGACGCCGTCGATATGAGCGGCGGCCAAGGGACCCACGGAGAGGAGCCGCACGGCTACCGAAGCCTCGAGCGGTTGTGGTCGCCGTGGCGGTCCGAGTACGTGAGCACTGCGGACTCCGGAAACGACTGCATCTTCTGCGCTCACCTCAAAGCCGGCGATGACCGCGCGGCAGGCATCCTCTACCGGGGGGAGTCGGTGTTTGTGCTCTTGAACGCCTACCCCTACAACAGCGGTCATCTCATGGTGGCGCCTTACCGGCATGAAGGAGAGCTTTCGGCGCTCGAGACGGCCGAGCGCGCCGAGCTGATGGAGGTCACGTCCCGGTCGGTAGAGATCGTGCAGGAGGCCATGAAGACGCACGGCTTCAACATCGGCATCAATCTGGGACAGGTCGCCGGTGCCGGCGTTCCCGGACACGTTCACGTGCACGTAGTTCCTCGCTGGGGAGGCGACACCAATTTCATGCCGGTGGTCGCCGACACAAAGGTGTTGCCCGAGATGCTGGCGCACAGCGATGCCAAGCTGCGCCCGGGTTTTGAAGCCCTGGACGGCTGACCCCCGGCTCACTACCAGTGCCCCCTAAGAACCCCTCGCAGCCCGGGCCGCCTCGATGATCTTTAGCGCCAGGTCGTGGGGGACCTCCTGGTAGTGCGAGAAGCTCCACGAGAAGGTGCCTTGGCCCCCCGTCATGGAGCGCAGGTCGGTGGCGTAGTGGGTGGCTTCGCCGAAGGGGACCTTGGCCTTGACGATCTGGCGGTCCCCGCCCACCATGTCGATGCCCTCGGGGATGCCGCGCCGCTTTTGCAGGTCGCCCATGATGTCCCCGGTGAAGGACTCGGGAACCATGACCTCGAGCGCCCACACCGGCTCCAATACAAGGACTCCCGCTTTATCCACGGCGTCTCTGATCGCCAGCGATCCCGCCATCTGGAATGCGAAGTCGGAAGAGTCGACGGTGTGGTACTTGCCGTCGTACAGCTCGACCTTGACGTCGATCATCGGGAAGCCGGTGCCCACGCCTTCCTCCATGGCGGCCCTGATGCCCTTTTCAACGGACGGAATGAACTGGTTGGGGATCGAGCCGCCGAAGATCTTGTCCGCAAACACGAAGCCCTCGCCGCGCGGCAGTGGTTCGACGCGCACGCTCGCGATGCCGTACTGGCCGTGGCCACCCGACTGCTTGACGTGGCGGCCGACCGCGTCGGCTTTGGTCCTCAGCGAGGTGCGGTAAGGGACCTTGAAGGGCTCGTCCCCGACCTCGACGCCGGACTTGCGCTTGAGGCGTTCGAGGGCGACGTCGAGGTGCGCGTCGCCCATGCCCCACAAGATCGTCTGGTGCGTCTCGTCGTTGCGCTCGAGTCGCAGCGAGGGATCTTCCTCGATGAGACGCTGCAATCCGATCATCAGCTTGTCCTCGTCGCCTTTTGTCTTGGGTGCTATCGCTTTGGGGAGGAGCGGCTCGGGCGGCTCGATGCTCGCGAAGGTGACCGGTGAGGACTTGTCGGCGATGGTGTCGCCCGTCGAGGTGTGCGACAGTTTTGCGACTGCGGCAATGTCCCCGGCCACCACCTCCCCAAGCGGCTCCTGCGTCTTTCCCCTCATCGTGAACAGATGACTCAAGCGCTCGTCGGTCTGGCGCGTTGCGTTGTGATGGGTCGTATCGCCTTTGAGCGTGCCCGAGTAGACACGGTAGTAGTTGACGCGCCCGACGTAGGGATCGGTCATGGTCTTGAAGACGAGCGCCGACAGCGGCGCGTCGGCCTTCGACTCGCGTGTCGAGCCGTCCAGCCCCTCCACCGGCGGACGGTCGAGAGGCGAAGGGCCTGCGCTCACAATGGTGTCGGCGAGCCGGTCGACCCCGATCAGCTTGGTCGCGGAGCCGACCACTACCGGGTACATGGTCGCATCGTCGATGCCCTCGTGGATCGCCTTCACGATCTGCTCGCGGGTTGGTTCTTTTCCCTCTAGGTAGCGCTCGAGCAGGTCGTCATCGGTTTCTGCGACCGAGTCGAGAAGATCGGTGCGCACCTCATCGACACGGGCCTGGCGGTCGGCTGGAATGGGCTCCTCGGCCGAGGCACCGTCGTCCTTGTAGGCAAAGGCGGCAACGTCGAGCACCGAGATCACGCCCCTGAAGTCGTGCTCCCTGCCGAGCGGGAGAGACAGTGGAGCGACGCCTTTGCCGAACGCGTCGCGCAGTTGCTCGAGGGTAGTCCGAAAGGAAGAGTTCTCCCGGTCGAGCTTGTTGACGAAGATCATGCGCGGAAGCGCAAGCTCTTGCGCGTAGTGCCACGCGGCCCGCGTCTGTACCTCGAGTCCCTCAACGCCCGAGACCACGAAGACGGCGAGATCGGCAACGCGCATTGCTGCTCTTAGCTCACCGATGAAGTCCGCGTAGCCCGGCGCGTCGAGAATGTTGATCTTGTGGTCGCGCCACTCGATCGGGGCGAGCGCGGTCGAGATCGAGATCTGCTTGCGGATCTCTTCTTCGTCGAAATCGCAGACGGTGTTTCCCTCGGAGATCTTGCCGAGGCGAGTGGTCGCTCCCGAGACGTGCAAAAGTGCCTCGGCAACAGAAGTCTTGCCGGAGCCTCCGTGGCCCACCAGGACAATGTTGCGAATGTTCTCCGTCGCGTAGCTCTTCACCCGGCCCCCTCTGTCCCGTAGCGTCGGCTGCTCATCGTAATGGGTAAGGGACCGGCGGGCTCCAGGCCTTTAGGATTTGCCCGTGATCGACTCCAAGGTCCGAGCCGGCTGGGATGCCCTCATGCGCCCCGTGGGCAGGTGGCTGGCGCGCACGCCGGTGAGTCCCAACGCGGTGACGCTCATCGGCGTCGCTCTGACAATCGTCGTCGCAGTCGCCATCCTGCGCGATCGGCTGGTAGTCGCCGGCCTCGTCGCGATCGCCGCGGCCTTCTCCGACGCTCTCGACGGCGCCCTGGCCAAGGCCCGCCAGACGACGAGCCGTTTCGGAGCGGTTCTCGACTCCACAACCGACCGATTGTCGGACGCCCTGTTCTTCTTGCCGGTGGCGTGGCTCTACGGCGTGTCGCCGCCGCCCGATCGGGCGGGAGCCGAGTGGGTTGCTGCGGTGGCGCTCGTGACCATGACGGCGGCCTACCTCGTGTCCTATATAAGGGCGCGCGCAGAGGCCTTGGGCTTTGAGTGCAAGGTCGGGATCGCCGAGCGAGCCGAGCGGCTGATCCTGATGATCGTGGCCCTCATCCTCAATCTCCTCCCGGCCGCCATGGTGATCCTCGCGCTGCTGTCGGTAGTGACCTTCGTACAGCGTCTGGTGCACGTGAGGGGGCAGGCCAAGAGGGGCACGGCCGCGACGGGTGCCTCGTAGCAAGAGGCCCGCGGGAGAGGGGCGGCTCCTCCAGCTCGTCTATTACGGCTACGTCGCGGGGTCGTGGCTGGCGCGCGCCCTTCCCGAGCGTTTCGTCTACGCGGTTGCGGAGCTGGCCGGCAGGCTCAAGCCGCGCCTCAGCCGCGCCCAAGCCCGCGCCGTCGAGGGCAACCTTGCGCGCGTGACGGGTCTGCCTCTTGGTTCGGCCGAGCTGCAGGCGCTCGTAAGAGAGGCTTACGCGTCCTACGCCCGCTACTGGCTGGAGACTTTCCGTCTGGTGCGTGAGGGCCCCGGATTCTTTCTCGAGCGCTTCCTCTGCGACTCGGTGGACAACCTCGACGCGACTGTCAAACGCTATGGCGGAGCGATTGTGGTCGGCGGGCACCTCGCTAACTGGGACGCGGGGGGAGCGTGGGTCGCGGCCCGGGGAGGGCGGCTCGTGACTGTGGCCGAGGTTCTGAAACCTCGCCGCATGTTCGACTTCTTCGTCACGCACCGCGAACGGCTCGGGATGACCATTTACCCTGCCGAGAGGGGTGTCGTCACCCACCTGATCGAGGCAGTCGCGGATGGGGCCGTGGTGGCGATACTCGGTGACAGGGACCTCAAGGGCAGGGGGCCGGAGGTGGATTTTTTCGGACAGCGCGTGACGATGCCGGGGGGACCAGCCTCGCTCGCTTTGCGCACGGGCGTTCCGCTGCTCGTGGTCGGGGTGTCGGAGATTATGCTCCCTAACGGCAAGAGGGGCTGGAGGGCCGAGATCTCTCAGCCGATCCCCCTTCCCGGGGACTCCCGGGGGGCCGTCGCCGAGCTCACGCAAGAGGTAGCGGCCCATCTCGAGGGGTTGATCGCGCGGCATCCGACGAGCTGGCACATGATGAGCCCGTTCTGGCCGCAGGATCGGGAGCGAACGGGCCCCGGGCAGGGCGGCACCGGATCGTGAGAATAGCGATTGTGTGTCCCTACGCGTGGGACCGGGTGGGGGGCGTGCAAACACACGTGCGGGCGCTGGCCGCGACGCTGCGCGCGAGGGGGCACGAGATCGCCGTCCTTGCGCCCTACACCTACGAGGGCACGGATGACACATGGGCCAACGTCCTGCCGGTAGGCAGGGCGATTGGAATCCCCGTCAACGGGTCGGTGGCGCCGCTTGCCTTCGGGCCGGTCGCGGCCACAGTGCTGCGCAAGGCGCTGCGCGACTTTTACCCAGACGTGGTCCATCTGCACGAGCCGCTGATCCCGAGCATCTCGCTCCTCGCGCTGTGGAACACCGAGACACCGACCGTGGGCACGTTCCACGCGGCCGCGGAATCGAGCTTTGGCTATCACGCCTCGCGCCCCGTCCTCAACCGCGCTGCCAAGCGCCTCGTGGTGCGGACCACGGTGTCCGAGGCCGCCCGCGCTCTCGTGTCGCGTTATTTTCCCGGCGACTACTTGCTCACGCCGAACGGCGTCGATATCGCGCGCTACGCATCCGCCGAGCCCCTCGACCTGGGGCCGGGGCCAAAGATCCTCTTTCTGTCCCGGCTGGAGGAACGCAAGGGGCTGGACGTGCTCATCCGTGCGACCGCCGAGCTGGCGGAGCTGAAGGTCACGCTCGTGGTCGCGGGAGACGGGCCCGAGCGGCGCGCCGTCAAGTCGCTGGCACGCCGGCTGATGGTGCCGGTGCGCTTCCTAGGACGCGTCGAGGAGGACGTCAAGGTCCGTCTCTACAATTCGTGCCACGTCTACTGCGCCCCCGCGCTGGGAGGCGAGTCCTTCGGCATCGTCCTGCTCGAGGCGATGGCCGCCGGCAGCCCGGTCGTGTGCTCGAACCTCGACGGGTTCCGGGGGGTAGCACAGGGTGCGGCGGTGCTCACCCCTCCGGGAGACCCCTCGGGGCTTGCCGCCGGCTTGCGCTCGGTCCTCACCTCACCGGACCGGGCCGCGCGCATGCGGCGCTTGAGTCGTGAGGTCGCCGCCGAGTACGACTGGAGCAAGCTCGCGGCGGGCGTCGAGGAGATCTACGAGAAGACTGCGGCGGCTCGTGTCGGTGCCTGAGCGAGGCGCGGCGAAGGCACGGCGCGCGGGCACGCAGCGCGCGGCCGACTGGGGCGTGGCCGCGCCGAGCCGCGCGCGGGACGCGGGCGCCGCCCTCGCCGGGGGAGGCGCTGCGGCGATCATCGTGTCGGCGGCGCTTGGGCTCGTTGCAGGATGGGCGGCGTCGGGAGTGCTTCTCGTGCTCCTTGCAGCAGCCGGCTACTGGTGGCTGAGAGCGCAGGGCCGCCTCGCTCTGCGCGCGTGCGGGGCGAAACCCCTTCCCGAGTGCGAGGAGCCTCGCCTTCGTAATCTCGTTGCCGGCTTGGCCGCGCAGTTGAGCCTCGCCCCCCCAGACATCTTCATCGTGCCCGGCGGAGCGGCCAACGCACTGTGCTGCGTCGCGCCCGGCCCCGTCGTGGGGGTCACCGCCGGGCTTATCGAGCGGGCCAGCCGCACCGAGCTCGAGGCGGTGCTTGCCCACTGCCTGACTCGACTCGCCACCGGGGAGGCCGCGGACGCGTGCCTGGCGCTCGCCCTCGGTCCTCTCGGCAGCCGCGCCGCCCCTGTGGTGGGCGGAGCCGACGACGTCAGGGCGGCCGCCCTCACTCGCTACCCGCCCGGCCTCGGCAGGGCGCTCGAGCTTGCCACGCCCCGCTCGTGCCGCTTCGGGCCTCTGTGGTTCGTTGCCACGTCCCGCTGCCACGTCGAGGTGTCCCAGCGTGTGGCGGCCCTCGAAGACCTTTGAGGCCCTTTTCGTCGGGAGGCACACGTCCGCGGCAACGGGCGGTCTCCGTGATAGCGTCCGTGGCCGGCCACAGGCCGCAGCGGAGCGCTCGCAGCGCTCGAGTGGCAGCGGGAGCCCGCCCGGGGCCCGCCGCAGGTAAAGGTCATCGCCAGCCGTCAAGGAGGTAGCCCGCGCGTGTCCGCGAAGCGCAGAGTCGTGGCGATTGTCGTCGGCGCGGTGATCGTCGCGGGGGTGGCGTACTTCCTTGTAAGGGGCAAGGCGGACATCCCCCTGCTAGGTGGTCCCACGGTCTGTCCGCTCACCGGGCAGAAGCCGTCGAGCGACAAGTTGCTCGACCACCCCGCGGTGGCAGTGAAGATCGAGAACTCACCCGCCGCTTATCCCCTGGCCGGGCTCGACAAAGCCGACGTCGTGTTCGAGGAAGTCGTCGAGGGCGGCGTCACGCGCTTCATGGCCGTCTACCAGTGCGGTGACTCGTCCACGGCCGGTCCCGTGCGCAGTGCGCGCGTGGTCGACCCCGGCATCCTCACGCCGATCACGAAGATCCTCGCGTTCTCCGGCGCCAACAAGCCCGTCCTCGATGCTTTGTCCAAGGCCGGCATCGTCCAGGTCACCGAGACGAGCTCGCAGGGGGCGCTGTCGCGCATCGCGCGCAGCGGCTATTCGTCAGAGCACACGTTGTATGCGGACACCTCGGCGGTCAGAAAGGTTGGGGAGAAGAACTACTCGGACGCGCCTCCCGATGACACCTTCAAGTTCGGTGACCTCGGGTCCGAGAAGCAGGCGTCCAAGCCGGCAGCCTCGGTAACCCTGGACTTCAGCGCCGCGTCCACGATCACCTACGACTACAAGGGCGGGGAGTATTTGCGCTCCCAGACGGGGCAGCCCTTCACGCTCGAGGACGGCAAGCAGGTGGCTGTGGACAACGTGCTCGTCGAGTCGCACACGGTCGACAACTCGAAAACGATCGTTGACGTCGCGGGAAACCCATCGACGGAGATCGCAGACGTCACCGGTTCCGGCAAGGCTGTTCTGTTCAGGGACGGACGGGCCATCACCGGGACGTGGTCGCGCGGCTCCGTCGACGACACGGTGAAGTTCAGCACGAGCTCCGGCGACGACATGGTGCTCGCTCCGGGCACCACATGGGTCGAACTAGTCCCCAATGACAAGGGAGACGTGAAAGGGTCGTTCAGCTATGAAGGCTAGATGCGCACTGATCGCTGCAGGCCTCGTTCTCGGCGCGTGCTCGAGCGACAAGCCGGCGGCTCATCAAGCGGCTCCTCCACAGCGAGCCGGCTCCAAGGAAGCCCCGCCTATCTGCCCGCTCACGGGTCTCAAACCGGCCGAGGGCGTGGGGCTGGCGCGGCCTGCGGTCGCCGTCAAGATCGAGAACTCTCCGGACGCGCGGCCCCAGAGCGGACTGGATAAGGCCGACCTGGTGTTCGAGGAGATTGTGGAAGGCGGCATCACCCGGTTCATGGCTATCTTTGACTGTGGTAGCTCCGGCAAGGCGGGACCCGTCCGCAGCGCGCGCTTTGACGATCCCAAGTTCGCGTCGCCCTTCACGAAGTTCCTCGCCTACTCCGGCTCGAACAAGATCGTGGACCGTGAGCTGAAGAAGCGCCACATGGTCCTGCTCGACGAGCTGACCGGGGGCAACGCCTTCTTTCGCGATCCACCGGGAGACACTTCGACGACTCACAACTTGTACGTGCATACCGAGAAGCTGCGCGCCGTCGCGCGCAAGAAGAATGTCAAGGCGCCGCGCGCCGACCTCTTTCACTTCGGCGACGTAAACGGTAACGCGAAGAAGGCCCACTCGGTGACGCTCAATTTCAATCCGAGCGACACCATCGAGTACCGCTGGTCCAAGGGCGCATGGCAGCGCTATGAGCAAGGTGCGCCGTTCATGCTGACGGACGGCAAACAGATGTCCACTCCGAACCTTCTGGTGCAGGAGGTAAAGGTCGACAACTCCGAGACCATCGTGGATGTCGCCGGCAACGCCTCTCCCGACATCCACTTCGCGGGCAAGGGTAAGGCGTTCCTGTTTCGCGACGGCAAGGTGGTCAAGGCGACGTGGAAGGTGGGCGAGAGCGGTATCCCAAGGTTCACGGCGTCAGATGGCAAGCCACTGCAGCTCGCCACCGGCGGCATCATCATCGAGCTCTTGCCCAACAAGAAGGGCCAGGTAAAGGGCTCGCTGAGCTACCGCTGAACCGTCGCCCCTGGCGTGCCTTCGCCCGGCGCGCAGGCAGGCGGCTGGTAGAATTGGGTATCCAACCGGAGACCACTGCTAACCGCGGCCGGCGGAGCTGCTGCGTGGCGCGTAACCGGCGCGACGCGGACGAAAAGGAGCCACCATGGGCGAGATTCTCAAGGAAACCGGCGGAGCGCGCGTCAAGCGCGGGCTCGCCGAGATGCTCAAGGGCGGCGTCATCATGGACGTCACCTCGGCCGAGCAAGCCCGGATTGCCGAGGAGGCCGGCGCGGTAGCCGTCATGGCGCTCGAACGTGTGCCGGCGGACATCAGGGCCGAGGGCGGCGTCGCGCGCATGGCCGATCCCGAGAGGATCGCAGAGATAGTCGACACGGTCTCGATCCCCGTCATGGCGAAGTGCCGCATCGGGCATTTCGTCGAGGCTCAGGTGCTGCAATCCCTCGGCGTCGATTACGTAGACGAGTCCGAGGTGCTGACTCCCTCCGACGAGGCCCACCACGTCGACAAGTGGGACTTCACCGTGCCGTTCGTGTGCGGTGCGACCAACCTCGGCGAGGCGCTGAGACGTATCGGTGAGGGCGCCGCGATGATCCGCTCCAAGGGCGAAGCCGGGACCGGCAACGTGGTTGAGGCGGTGCGCCACATGCGCTCGGTGCTCTCGGGCATCCGGAGGCTGACCACTCTCGGCGGCGAGGAGCTCATGGCCGAGGCCAGGGAGCTGGGGGCCCCCTACGAGCTCGTCAAGGAGATAACCGACACCGGCGCTTTGCCGGTCGTGCTGTTTACCGCCGGGGGCATTGCGACGCCCGCGGACGCGGCGCTCATGATGCAGCTGGGCGCCCAGGGAGTGTTCGTCGGCTCGGGCATCTTCAAGGCCGGCGATCCCGCCCAGCGTGCGCGCGCGATCGTCGAGGCGACCACCTACTTCAACGACCCAGCCATCGTGGCCAAGGTGTCGCGCGGCCTGGGCGAGGCGATGGTAGGCATCAACGTGGCGGACCTGCCCGAGCAAGAGCGTCTCGCCAGCCGGGGCTGGTAAAAGGCGTGAAGATCGGCGTCCTGGCGCTGCAAGGTGACGTGCACGAGCACTTGCGCGCACTCGAGCAGGCGGACGCAACGGCGCTCGAGGTGCGCCGCAGCGACGAGCTTGCCGCAGTGGACGCACTCGTTCTGCCGGGCGGAGAGTCGACGACCATCGGCAAGCTGCTTGCTCGATTCGGCCTTCTCGAACAGCTGAAGGAGCGCGCCTCTGCCGGGATGCCGCTGTACGGGACCTGCGCCGGGCTCATCTTGATGGCCACCAAAGTCGCCGGCGAGCACGACGCCCCGCACAGGCTCGGGCTCATGGACGTGACGGTGCGGCGCAACGGCTACGGGCGCCAGGTCGACTCCTTCGAGACCGACATCGAGGTAGCCGGCCTCGACGGCCCGCTGCGCGCCGTGTTCATCCGGGCTCCGGTGATAGAGGAGGTAGGCGACGAGGTCTCGGTCCTGGCAACGTGTGAGGGCAGGCCGGTTGTGGTGCGCCAGGGCCATCTTCTCGCAT
The DNA here is from genome assembly GCA_038254435.1 of Actinomycetota bacterium. GTDB lineage: Bacteria > Actinomycetota > CADDZG01 > CADDZG01 > WHSQ01 > JBBSGD01. The sequence goes on along the minus strand of JBBSGD010000001.1, from coordinate 69,540 downwards.
CCGCCTTCCACCCCGAGATCGCCGGCGACGTGCGGCTGCATTCCTTGTTCGTTGCCATGGCGAAAGAGCGCACGAATGGAAGCGGCGGCTAGCATGTCGGGACACTCGAAGTGGTCGACCATCAAGCGCAAGAAGGGCGCGCAGGACTCGCAACGGGCCAAGCTGTGGGGCAAGCTGCTGCGCTTCGTCGAGGTCGCAGCGCGCGACGGCGGGGGGAGCATCGAGGGCAATCCGACTCTGGCTGCCGCGGTCAGCAAGGCCAAGGAGGCGTCCGTTCCCAACGACAACATCGACCGCGCCGTCAAGCGCGGCACCGGCGAGCTCCAGGGTGACTCTTACGACGAGCTTTCCTACGAGGGTTACGGCCCCGGCGGTATCGCGGTGCTTGTGAGCTGTCTCACCAACAACCGCAACCGAGCGGCCCAGGACGTCCGCTCGGCGTTCACCGGACACGGCGGCAAGCTCGCCGAGCCCGGCGCCGTGGCATGGATGTTCGAGCCCAAAGGAGTGGTGGTCGTGGCAAGGTCCTCGGCCGGCGAGGACGACGTCTTCCTCGTGGCCGCCGACGCGGGGGCCGAAGACGTGCGCGGCTTACAGGACAGCATCGAGGTAATCACCCCTACCGAGGCCCTCAAGCCCGTACGGGACGCGCTCGAGGTTGCCGGAATCGCCATTGAGTCGAGCGACCTCACCCAAATCCCCAAGAGCACGATCGCGCTCGAGGGCTCGGATGCGAAGAAGCTGCTGAACCTGATAGACGCGCTCGAAGAGCTCGACGACGTGCAAGAGGTCTACGCGAACTTCGATATCTCCGACGAGGTCCTCGAGTCCGTAGTCTCCTGACGTTCTCTAGCAAGTAAGGCCGCCGGGCTGTCGCTTCCGCCCGCCCGCAAAACCGCTCGGTCAGGGGTGCGCTCCGCTAGTGTGGTGCTCGAACAGGCGTTCGATATCGCGACGATGGGCGTGAGCCGGTGACGGAGACAGCAGCGACGTGAGGGTAATGGGGGTAGACCCCGGCTATGCGATTACGGGTTACGGGGTGATCGAGCGCGCCGGCACGCGCCTTCGCGCCGTGGATCTCGGGGCCGTCACGACGCCCGGCGATCTCGCGCCGGCGCAGAGGCTGGCATCGCTCAGGGAGTCGCTGATCGAGCTCATCGAGCGCCACGAGCCCGGCGTCATGGCGATCGAAAGGGTTTTCTTCAACGCCAACGTGCAGACGGCCATGCGGGTCGGGCAGGCCTCGGGCGTCGCCATCGCCGCGGGGGCCGAGCACGGCCTCGAAGTCTTCGAGTACACCCCGACCGAGGTCAAGCAGTCGGTGGCGGGGGTCGGCAACGCGCCCAAGATGCAGGTGCAGGGCATGGTCGCCGCGCTGCTGGGACTGTCGTCGCCCCCGAGGCCGTCCGATGCTGCCGACGCGTGTGCCCTCGCCATCTGCCATCTGAGCGGGCTGGGCCTGCGCAGCGCCTTGGCCAGGGCCGGCGCGGGTCGGGGGGGGCCGGGGCGGCAGGGGGCGGGGCGCGGCGCGGCGCGGCGGCGAGCGGGAGGGCCTGCGTGATCGGGTTCCTTTCCGGGGTGCTCGCCGGGCGCACGCTGGATGGCTGCTTCCTCGACGTCGGCGGCGTCGGCTACCGCCTCATTTGCTCCGCCACGACGCTTAGGGCCCTGCCCGCGCAGGGCAAGCCCTGTCGCCTGTTCACCCACCTTCACGTGCGCGAGGACGTGCTCGCCGTATACGGCTTTGCCACCGAAGAGGAGCAGCGCCTGTTCGAGTCGCTCATCGGGGTCTCGGGTGTCGGACCGAAGGTTGCAATCGTCGTGTGCTCGGCGTTCCCGCCGGAGGCGTTCGAGCGGGCCGTGACAGGTGGAGACGTGGCCGCGATCTCGTCGGTGCCCGGCATCGGGAAGAAGATCGCCTCGCGCATAGTGCTCGAGCTCAAGGACAGGCTCGCAGTAGCCGGGGCAGGCGCGGGCTTGAACGGCGACGGTGCGCTGGCCGAGGCGCACTCGGCCCTCGAGAACCTCGGATACTCGGCGGGGGAGGTGCGTCTCGTGCTGTCAGAGATCGCAGCCGAGGGCGACGCGCCCGTCGAGGATCTGGTCAAGCTGTCCCTGGCGCGCTTGGGGCGGGGTAGTGGCTGACGAGCCGGTAGTCGGCGACGACCTCCTCGCCCCCTCGCCCGATGCCCTCGAAGGCGAGGCCGAGAGCTCACTGCGCCCCCGCACGCTGGAGGAGTTCGTCGGTCAGCGGGAGATCAAGGATCATCTCGCCATCGTCCTGCAGGCGGCGCGCGAAAGGGGCGAGCCGGCCGGCCACATGCTGCTGAGCGGGCCTCCCGGGCTCGGTAAGACCAGCCTTGCCCACGTCATCGCGCGCGAGATGGAGGCCGACATCAGGCCCACCTCCGGTCCCGCACTGGAGCGGGCCGGGGACCTCGCTGCGATACTCACCAACCTGGCGGACTTCGACGTCCTGTTCATCGACGAGATCCACCGGCTGCCCCGCCCGGTCGAAGAGGTGCTGTACCCGGCGATGGAGGACGGCCAGCTTGATCTCGTCATCGGCAAGGGGCCGTCGGCCCACACGATCCGGCTCGACCTGCCCCGCTTCACGCTCGTGGGGGCGACGACCCGCGCCGGCCTCATCACGGGCCCCTTGCGCAGCCGCTTCGAGCTGTCCGAGCGCCTCGAGTACTACCCACCCGAGGACCTCGAGCGCATCGTGCGGCGCTCCGCCCACATCATCGAGGTCGGCCTCGACGAGGACGGGGCAGGTGAGATCGCGCGCCGCTCGCGCGGCACGCCGCGTGTTGCAAACAGGCTCCTGCGCCGGGTCAGGGACTTCGCACAGGTGCGGGCGCAGGGGCGCATAGACGGCCCCGTGGCGTGCGCGGCCCTCGAGGTCTTCAGGGTGGACGAGCGCGGGCTCGATCGCGTCGACGCCTCGATCCTCGACGCGATAGTGCGGCGCTTCTCGGGCGGGCCCGTGGGTCTCTCGACGCTGGCGGTCGCGGTGGGCGAGGACCCAGGCACGATAGAGGATGTCTACGAGCCCTTCCTCATGCAGATCGGCTTTATCCGGCGCACGCCCAGGGGCCGCGCCGCGACCGAGGCCGCCTTCGAGCATCTGGGAGTCACGGCGCCGGTCCGACTCTTCGGCGCCTGAGACGAGGCGCGGGCGTCCCGGGCTTTATCCTTGCGGCAGGTTAGGATTTGTCCCGAGCCGCCGGTCTGCGGCTCTGTTCGCGTGCGAGAGGGCGGCCCACCGGCAAGGATCGGGCGACGGACGCGACACGACAACAAAGCAACGACAGAGCAAAGGACGTGACGACTCATGGACAGTGGAATCGGGAGCCTCATCTTTCTCTTCCTGCTCATCGCGATCTTCTATTTCATGTTGATCCGGCCTCAGAAGCGCCGCGTACAGCAGCACCAGCAGCTCGTGGACAGCATTCAGGTAGGCGACGAGGTCATCACCATCGGCGGCATGCACGGGCGCATCTCCTTCCTCGGCGAGGAAGACGTCGAGCTCGAGATCGCGCCGGGGACGCGCGTGAGCTTCCTCAAGACCGCGATCTCCCGGCGCGTGACTGAGGATGCACAGGAGGCCGGCGACACCGGCGACATTGGCGAGGATGCGGCTACGGACGCCGACACGGCGGAGGACGGCAGAGCGTGACCGTGCCGGTGGGACCAGGCAAGTGAACCTCAGCTCGGCCCCCGGTGAGGCGATCCCGGAGGACGCAGCGGCGTCGCAGTACGGCCGTGGTCTCGAGGAAGCCCGCCCGGCCGCTCCGAGCAACGCGCCCGAGCCCGTCGAGCCGCGTTCGCCGGTGACTCTTGACGCAGTGCGCGAGCACGACGGTGTACAGACCTTTATCGGGCTCGCCGACAAGTACCTCGGGCACATCGGCTACACCGAGCACGGCTTCCGTCATGCGGGGCTCGTGTCGAACATCGCCTTCAACGTGCTGAGCCGGCTCGGCTTCGAGGATCGCATCGTCGAGCTCGGCGCCATCTCCGGGTACCTGCACGACATGGGCAACTTTGTGTCGCGCTCCATGCATTCGCAGACCGGGGCGACCATCACCTACGACATCCTGAGGGACCTCGGGATGAGCTACGGGGAGGTCGGCGTCGTCATGGGCGCCGTCGGCAACCACGAGGAAGAGTTCGGTCATCCCGTCAACCCCGCGGGGGCCGCCCTCATCGTGGCCGACAAGTCCGACGTTCACCGCAGCCGGGTCCGCGTCAAGGATAAGACTCAGTTCGACATCCACGACCGGGTCAACTATGCGGTCGAGCGCTCGTTCCTGCGCGTCGATTCTGAGGCGCGCACCCTGACGCTCGAGCTGGCCATCGACACCGAGCTGGCCGGGGTGATGGAGTATTTCGAGATCTTCCTGTCGCGTATGGTGATGTGTCAGAGGGCGGCTGAGTTTCTCGAGTGCCAGTTCAAGATAGACATCAACGGGACCCGGTTGCTGTGAGCGGTCAGCCGGGGCCGGGCGCCGGGCCTTACCGCCGCGGGATCCGCACCACACCGGGGAAGGTGGCATGAAACCGAAGCGGTACAAGTTGCAGCTCGCCGTCGCCCTGCTGGTCGCGTTCGGGGGGCTCGCCGCGGTGCTGGCGACGGGCACCTCGCCTCGGCTCGGACTCGACCTCTCCGGGGGAACCGAGGTCATCCTCCAGGCCCAGGGCAAGAACGTGCAGAGCGATGTGCTCGACAAGACCATCTCGATCATCCGTCAGCGCATCGACGCGCTCGGGGTGGCGGAGCCGGAGGTGCAGCGTCAGGGTGACCGCAACATCGTCATTCAAATCCCGGGCGTGAAGAACGAGCAGAAGGCGCTCTCGGTCATCGGCCAGACTGCCCAGCTCACCTTTCGCCAGGTGGACGCCGTCTACCCGGCGACTACCCCGGCGAAGAAGCTCCCCATGCAGACGAAGGCAACCGGGCCGGGTGCAACCGACAAGAAGGTGGTCTACCCCTCGAACCAGAGCGGCGAGAAGGGAACTCTCTACAAGCTCGAGCCGTCCGTTCTGACCGGTGACATCATTACCAAGGCCGAGGGGGTGGTGAACCCCCAAAGCGGCGCTTGGTCCGTGTCGCTGGACATGAACTCTGAGGGTGCGAACACGTGGGCGAAGTTCACCAGCAAGCTGGCCTGCTTGCGTGACAAGGGCGAGCAGGTGCAAAGCCAGGTGGCCATCGTGCTCGACGGGAAGGTGGAATCGGCCGCAGGGATGCAGACGGCCGGCGGCGGGAGCCAGGGGGTTGCTTGCGGGACGGGAATTACCGGTGGGCAGACTCAGATCGACGTCAACGGACAGTCCGAGGCTCGCAGCCTTGCGCTCGTGCTGAAGACCGGTGCGCTGCCGATCACCCTCCAGCAGCTGTCCGCCAATGCCGTGTCGCCGACGCTGGGCAAGGACTCGCTGCATGCGGGGCTCGAGGCCGGCGTCCTCGGGCTCGCCTTGGTGATGGTCTACGTGCTCCTTTACTACCGGGTGCTGGGCCTCGTCGTGTGGTTGGGGCTGGCCGCGTTCACGGCGGCCATCTACTCGCTCATGAGCTTGCTCGGCGCGACTGCGGGACTGTCTCTGAGCCTTGCCGGAATCGCCGGCGTGATCGTCTCGGTCGGCGTCACCACCGACTCCTTCATAGTCGCGTTCGAACGCTTGAAGGACGAAGTGAGATCGGGGAAGAGCATCCGGGCCGCGGTCGAGCGCGGCACCAAGAGAGCCATTCGCACCGTTCTGGTGGCCGACACGGTGACCGGCCTCGCCGCGGTCATCCTGTTCTTCTTCACGGTCGGCCCGGTGCGTGGGTTCGCTCTCACACTCGGGCTGTCGACGATCATCGACATCCTCATGGCCTACTACCTGATTCGCCCTGCCGTGTGGCTGCTCGCTCGCACACGCTTGTTTGGCACCGGCAGCAGCAGGATGGGCATGAAAGAGGCGCTCGGTGCGGAGGCAAGGACATGATGGAGGTTCGCTCGGCGAGCGCCCCTGGGGGGTGTGAGTCGTGAGCCTCGTGTCGGGCTGGAAGCGTCTCTATCACGGCGAGACCAACATAGCTTTCGTCGGCAGGCGCAAGCTGTGGTTCGCGCTGTCCGGTCTGCTTCTGCTCGTGAGCATCGGATCCTTGGCGATCAAGGGACTGAGCTTCGGAATCGAGTTCAAAGGCGGGCTTCAGATATCCGCCCCCATCGCGCCGGACGGTCCTCTGGGCGGCGCCTCGACCGGGGAAGTCAGCTCTCGTCTGCGTAGCATCATGGGCGGGTTCGGTGCGGGAGACGCGCAGGTTCAGGTAGCCGGAGAGGGCGGGCAAGAGCGCGCCCTTGTGCAAACGCCCACGATCTCGAATCCGGACCAGCAGACGAAGGTGCGCAGCGCGATAGCGAAGGCGGTCGGCGTGCCGGTCAACCAGACCGACGCCACAGCCGTGGGGTCCAGTTGGGGAGGCGAGATCACGAGCAAGGCCATTAGGGCCCTGATCATCTTCCTGGTGGCGATCGTCGCGTACATCTCGTGGCGCTTCGAGCTCAAGATGGCCGTAGCGGCAATCATCGCTCTCATCCACGACCTCGTCATAACGGCCGGCGTCTATTCGCTGGTGGGCTTCGAGGTCACGCCCTCGACCATTGTCGCCATCCTCACCATCCTTGGTTATTCGCTCTACGACACGGTGGTGGTCTTCGACAAGGTCGAAGAGAACACTGCCAAGCTGGCCACTACCGGGCGCATGACCTACCAGAATGCCGCCAACCTGGCGATGAATCAGGTTTTCATGCGGTCCTTGAACACGTCGTTGTCCACGCTGCTTCCGGTAGCCGCCCTCTTGTTCGTTGGAGCCGGGTTGCTGGGCGCCACCACGCTCGAGGACCTGGCCCTCGCGCTGCTGGTCGGGATCCTCGTGGGCACCTACTCGTCGATCTTCGTGGCGACACCGGCCCTGACGATCATGAAAGAGCGTGAGCCGCGCTACCGCAACATCCGCGACAAGGTGCTGCGCGATGCGAAACGCAAGGGCAGTGGCCCCGACGCGTTGCCGGCTGCCGGCAGCCGTGGGAGCGCGGCGCCCGACACCGGCGACGACGAGGAGACCGAAGAGGAGCGCGTACAGGAGCCTGCCGCGGTGGCGGCGTCGGCTCCCGCGTCGCCTGCAAGGACCACGAAGAAGACCACCCGTCCTCCGAGCAGGAGCCGGGCTGGATCCAAGAAGCGCAAGAGGCGCCGCTGACGATGACGGACACTCGCCAGATGAATCACGAGTGGCTCAAGGACCACATTCGCGATATTCCGGACTTCCCCCAAGAAGGAGTCGTCTTTAAGGACATCACCCCGCTGCTGGCCGACAAGAAAGCGTTCAGCTACACCATCGACGCCATCGCTCACCACTACGACAGGGACCAGATAGACAAGGTCCTGGGCATCGAGGCGCGCGGGTTCATGGTTGCGGCGCCGCTGGCGTACCGGTTCACTGCGGGACTCATACCCGTGCGAAAAGCTGGGAAGCTGCCCTGGGATGTGCGTGTTGCCGAGTACGACCTCGAGTACGGCACGGACCGGCTCGAGATACACGGCGACGCGATAACTCCCGGAGAGCGCATCCTCATCGTCGATGACGTGCTCGCCACCGGCGGCACGGCGGCGGCGACTGCAGACCTCACCGAGAGCTGCGGCGGAAAGGTTGCAGGTCTGGCGATGATCATGGAGCTGTCCTTTCTCAAGGGCCGCGACAAGCTCGGGGACTTCGAGCTGTTCAGCCTCATCACCTACTGATCCCGCCCATAAGGCCTTAATCGCACGATATGAGCGTGTCCTTGTCCCTCTACCGGCGCGCCGGCTGCGCATCGGTTGACCCAAAGTGGTCCTACCCACTACCGGGTATCCGCCCCGCTCTCTAGGCTCTAGTGACCGTGCCGGAAGACGTGCGCCAGCGGCGCTCCCTCAAATACATAAGGCTCGCCGCTTTCCTGGCGGGTCAACCCGGATCCGTCGAGCGCCTCGAGCTCACCGTTGCCGAGATCGAGGATCTCGTGGGCGACACTCTACCGAGCAGCGCGCGCTTTCCCTCGTGGTGGCGCAACGACGAGCGCAGAATGCACAGCCGGGCGTGGCTGACGGCCGGCTGGGAGGTAGACGAGTCCTCTTCCGGGCCTCGCGGGATCGTTTTCACTCGCAAGCCCGGCTGATCTCGAGAGGGCACCGCGGTCCGCCGCGGGCCGCAACGCGCCGAGGATCGGCGCATTCCGCTCTTACAATGACGTATGGGCTCGATCGAGGATCGCAGCGCGGAGGCGCAGGTCGCCACCGGCGGCAGCAAGGGGGTCAAGGCCGTGCTCAAGAAGGTGCGGCCCGCGCGCCAGAGCACCGATCCGTTGCTCGAGCCGGTCCTCAGAGAGTTCCGGGTGCGCAGGCCCAAGGGCGACACGAAGCCGATAGAACGCGCCTTCGAAATCGCCGAGGCGTCGCACAGGGGCCAGTTTCGCAAGTCGGGCGACCCCTTCATTACCCACCCGCTGGGCGTCGCGCTGGTCCTTGCCGAGATCGGGCTCGACGAGATTACGGTCGCAGCGGGGCTGCTGCACGATGCGGTCGAGGACACGGAAGTCACCCTGGCCGAGGTCGAGTCGGCCATGGGCTTCGACATCGCAGCGCTCATCGACGGCGTCACCAAGCTCGACAAGATCCGGTTCCGCTCGCCGGAGCAGAGCAGGGCCGAGAACCTGCGCAAGATGATCATCGCGACAGCGCGCGATGTGAGGGTGCTGCTGATCAAGATCGCCGACCGGCTCCACAACATGCGCACGCTGGCTCCCCTCGAGCCCGCCAAGCGCAAGATGATCGCGCGCGAGACGCTCGAGATCTATGCCCCGCTGGCACACAGGCTCGGCATGTACGCCATCAAGTGGGAGCTCGAGGATCACGCCTTCAAGACGCTGCATCCGAAGCGCTTCGAGGAGATCGACGCCCTGGTGCACCAGCGTCAGCCCGAGCGCCAGAAGGTTCTCGAGGACGTGGCCGAGGAGATACGAGGCAAGCTGCGCGAGGTCAAGATCAAGTCTCAGGTCTCCGGGCGTCCCAAGCACCTCTATTCGATTTACGAGAAGATCGTGCTGCGCGGCCGCCAGTTCGATGAGATCTTCGATCTCGTCGGGATCCGTGTCGTCGTCGATTCGGTAAGGGACTGCTACGGGGCTCTCGGCGCGCTGCACACTCTCTACACCCCGGTCCCGGGGCGGTTCAAGGACTACATCGCAATGCCCAAGTTCAACATGTACCAGTCGCTTCACACCACGGTGAGAAGCAACTCCGGGCGCCCGATGGAGATTCAGATCCGGACTACTGAGATGCACAGGGCCGCCGAGTTCGGCATCGCCGCCCACTGGCTCTACAAGGAGCAGCGGCGCGGGAAAGTGTCCGAGCAAGAGATCGCATGGCTCCAGCGCATGATGGACTGGCAGCGGGAGTCGGCGGACCCCAAGGACTTCATGGAGTCCCTCAAGATCGATCTCTACTCGGACGAGGTGTTCGTCTTTACTCCCAAGGGCGACGTCCTCGACATGCCGCGCGGCGCGACACCGATCGACTTCGCCTATGGCATCCACACAGAGGTGGGACACCGGACGGTGGGGGCACGCGTCAACGGAAGGCTCGTGGCGCTGAGCCATGAGCTTGTCTCGGGGGACTCAGTGGAGGTCATCAGCTCGAAGGGATCGGCGTCCCCATCACGAGACTGGTTGCAGATAGTCAAGACCCCGCGCGCCCGCAACAAGATTCGCCAGTGGTTCGCACGAGAGCGCCGCGAGGACGCGCTCGCCCAGGGCCGCGATGCCCTCATGGGCGCGCTGCGCAAGCAAGGGCTGCCGGTGAAGAAGGTGACCAAGTCGGGGCTCCTGGCCCAGATCGCAGACGAGCTCCACTACGCGGACCTCGATGCGCTGCATGTCGCCGTGGGCGAGGGCAAGCTGTCAACGCAGTCGGTGGCAAGCCGTGTCATCAGACTGTTTGAACCGCAGGAGGAGGAAGAAGAGGCCGACGAGGTAACCGAGCAGACGACGCGGCGCAAGCGAGCGGCCCGGCCGCGCGGTAAGGGAGTGATCGTTGAGGGGCACGACGACCTTCTCGTGAGGCTGGCGCTCTGCTGTACTCCCGTGCCCGGGGATCCCATCGTCGGGTTCCTCACACGCGGACGGGGAGTCTCGGTGCACCGCAAGGACTGTCCGAATGCCCACGTGCTCGAGTCGGGCGAGGTGGGGCGCATGACGGAGGTGTGGTGGGACAACCGCCAGCGATCAACCTTCATGGCTGCTATTCAAATCGAGGCGCTTGATCGGACCAAGCTGCTACGGGACGTGACCTCGGCGATCTCGGATCATGGTCTGCAGATCGTTTCGTCTAGCTCTCGCACGGGCAAGGATGGAATCGCTGCCCTTACGTTCGCCTTCGAGCTCGCCGACCCCGCACACCTGGAGCATGTCATAAAGACGGTGAGAAACATCGATTCCGTGTTCGACGCCTATCGCATCGTTCCCTCGGCGGCGCGTTCGTAGACCGTGAGGAGAGCGAGCATCAATGGGGGGGCAGCACGGCTGTCGCTGGTGACGGCTCTGTGCATGATCACAGCATCGTGCACCCAGGGCGGATACTCGCTTCCCTCGGCCGGGGACGCCGCCGGCTCCTTCGTGAAGGCCCTCAACGCATCCGATGGCAAGGCCATCGCCGCGCTGCTCGATAAGCGAACTCGCGCACGCTGGAGCGCGCAGCGCTTGGAGCGGTGGCTGAAGCACGAGCGCGCGGCGGGGCGCATCACCTCTCTGAGCGTGAAGCAAACCGGCGAGGTCCCTCAGCCCGCCCCGAGCGCATCGCCCTCGCCCGGGCAGGTGATCGACACGCGGGTTCCCTACGAGGTGACATTCCGTTCGGCGGCTGCCTCGGCCCCCGTGCACCTATCGGGCAACCTCACCCTTCGCTACTCGAGCAAGGACGACCGCTGGGCGGTTGCCTGGACGAGGGGCGCTCTGTGGCCGGGCATCAAGGGAGCGCGCGGTTTTTCGGTGACCTACAAATGGCCGCCGCGCGCCCGGATCGTCGACCGGGACGGACGCGTCCTGGCACGGGGCGTGGGGCTGGGGCGCACCTATCCCTATGGCCCGGTGGGCGGCAGCACGGTCGGTCATCTCGGGAAGGTGAGCGCCGACCGCCCGGCCGAGCTTCCCTCCTATTACGAGAAGGGCACACTGGTCGGCGCGTCCGGAATCGAAGGTGCCTACAATGCCCGTCTCGCCGGGACGCCTTTGCAGCGTCTGCAGGTGACGGGCAGGGGCGGCAAGAAGCTCGCCACGCTGGGGACTAAGCATGGCCGCGCGGGGCGCCCGGTCCACAGCACTCTGGATATGCCGGTGCAGCACGCTGCAGAAGCCGCTTACGGCAGCACTGTCGGCGGTGCCGTGGTGATGAGCCCGCTCACCGGAGATTTGCTTGCCGTGGTGTCCTCGGCGCCGTTCGACCCCAACAACTACGTCGGATCTACCGACATCCATCCCTTCAACCGCGCTCTGTCGGGCCTCTACCCACCGGGGTCTTCGATGAAGATCGTCACCGGCAGCGCGGCCCTCGCTACCGGCGTGGTGACGCCCGCCACGATCCTCAGCGGGCCCAAGGAATACAAGGGCGTGCGCAACTTCGAGTCCGAGAGCTTCACCAGCCTCACCTTTGCCGACGCTCTCAAGTACAGTGTCAACACGGCGTTTGCCCAGGTCGCGGAGAAGCTGGGGGCCTCACGTCTCCATCGCTATGCGACCAGATTCGGTTTCAACACAGCCCCGAGCCCCCGCCTCGAGGCAGCCACCTCGTCCTACCCCAAGGCCGCCGATCTCGGAGACCTGTTGTGGGGATCTGTGGGACAGGCACAGGACCTCGCCACTCCGCTTCAGATGGCGAGCGTCGCGGCCACCATCGCCGACAACGGAGTTCGCATGAGCCCGCGTATCGCGACCGAGCAGCCCAAGGACTCCCGGCGGGTCGTGCCCGGCAAGGTGGCCGCCGAGATGACCTCCATGATGCAAGCGGTGGTGCAGGGCGGAACCGGAACGGCCGCGCAGATAACGGGCGTGGACGTGGCCGGCAAGACGGGCACTGCGGAGATCAGCGTCAACGGCAAGATCAAGGACCACGCGTGGTTCGTTGCGTTCGCGCCGGCGCCGGCGCCCAAGGTAGCGGTGTCGGTGGTGGTGGAGTTTGGGGGCGTGGGCGGTGTGGTAGCGGCGCCTCTGGCGCGCTCCATCCTCGAGCGTGTTCTGCCTCTCGCTCCGTGAGGGCCGTGTTGCAGCGGGTGACCTGTGCGTCGGTCACCGTCGGCGGGGAGACGGTAGGCGAGATCGAAGCCGGGCTGGTAGTCCTGCTGGCAATCGCACCGCACGATACGGGCCGGGAGGTCGCCTGGATGAGGGACAAGGTCTGTGGGCTGCGCATCTTTCCCGACGACTCCGGCCGGATGAACCTCTCACTGCTCGAGGTGAAAGGGGAGGCCCTGGTGGTGCCACAGTTCACGCTCTACGGCGACGCGCGCAAAGGTAAGCGTCCCTCCTTCGTCATGGCCGCACAGGGTCCCGAAGCGCAGCGCCTCTATGAAGAGGTTGCCGGCGCGGTTGCCTCCGCAGGGGTGCGCTGCGCAACCGGTGTCTTCGGCGCGCATATGGACGTCGGCCTGGTCAACGACGGGCCGGTGACCATCCTCCTCGACTCCGACAAGACCTTTTAAACGCCGAGTGGGTGCATACGCGCGTATTTGACCGCCTACCACCCAGTCGTCGCTGAAGCTCGGCTAGTCGCGGTCCTTTAGCACCCTGCGGGCCGCGTCGAGGATGGCGTCCGGCGTCAGGCCGTACTGGGTAAGCAGCTCGTCCGGCTTCCCGGACGTCGCATAGGTGTCCCCGAGGTCGACGAACGCCATGCGAGCCGGCTTGCGTTCGCCCACAACCATCGCAACCGTCGACCCGAGGCCCCCGTAGGCGAGGTGTTCCTCGGCAACGACTATCCCGTTGGTCTCGTTGGCGGCGCGCTCGATCGCTGCCTTGTCGACCGGCTTGACCGTGTGCATGTCGAGCACGCGTGCAGAGACTCCCTCCGAATCGAGGGCTTCGGCCGCATCGAGCGCCATAGCGACCATGATCCCATTGGCGATGATCGTGACCTCGTCGCCGTCTCTTATCGTCGTCGCTTTCCCCAGCTTGAACTTCGAGGGATCGTCGTAAATTACCGGGACGTTGGGTCGCCCACAGCGCATGAATGCGGGTCCCTCCCTTTCGATCATCGCCATGGTAGCCGCCGACGTGCTGGGACCGTCGGCGGGAACTATGACCGTGAAGCCGGGCAAGGCGCACGCCAGGGCGATGTCCTCGATCGCCATCTGGGAGGGGCCGTCCTCGCCGATGGAGATGCCGGCGTGGGTGCCGACGAGCTTGACGTTGAGGTTCGGAAAGGCTACCGACATGCGTATCTGGTCGAACGCGTTGGACATCAGGAACGTCGAAAACGAAGACGCTACGGGGATGCGGCCGCATGCCGCAAAGCCGGCGGCTATTCCGACGAGGTTGGATTCTGCGATGCCCACGTTGAAGAAGCGCTCCGGATACTTGCCCTTGAACTTGTTCGTGTAGGTTGAGTTGTTGACATCTCCGTCGATCACGACGATGCGCTCGTCGGAGCCGAGCTCGGCCAGCGTCTCTCCGAATGCGGCGCGCGTCGAGGCTCCCTCGTCGAGCTTGATGCGGCTCAAACCGAAGCTCATGTCGCGGCTCCAATCTCTTGCAGTGCCTTGGCTTCTTCGTCCTTGGGGATCGGCTTGCCGTGCCACTTGCCCGGCTCGGCCTCGAGCAGCGAAACGCCCTTGCCTTTGACCGTACGCGCGACGATGGCCTGCGGCTTGTCCTGAACGTCCCGGGCCCACGCGAATGCGTCCGCGACTTCGCCCAGCGAATGACCGTCGATGGTCCGCGTCGCCCAGCCGAATGCAGCGAACTTCTGGTCGAGGGGGTCGAGAGGTTGAACGTGCTCGACCGAGTCCGTTTGCTGGTAGCCGTTGTGATCGACGATCAGCGTCAGGTTGCTCAGCTCGTGGTTGCCCGCGTACATGGCAGCCTCCCAGACCTGCCCCTCCTCGAGCTCCCCGTCGCCGGTCATCACGTAGACGCGATAGTCGCTGTCATCGAGCCGCGCGGCAAGCGCGTGCCCGATTCCTTGCGACAGGCCTTGCCCGAGCGACCCGGTAGATGCCTCAACCCCGGCGAGGCGGCACATGTTGGGATGCCCCTCGAGGGGGGAGCCGAGCTTGCGCAAGTCGGTGAGCTGGGCCCTCTCGAAATAGCCGGCCTCGGCGAGGACCGCGTACAGTCCCGGAGCGCCGTGTCCCTTGGAGAGAATGAATCGATCCCGGCTGGGGTCGTGGGGCTCGGTCGTGTCGTAGTGGAGCACGCCCCCGAAATAGAGCACGGTGACGAGCTCGACCATGGACAGCGACGTCGACGGGTGGCCGGAGGCGGCCGCAGTCGTGGCCGTGACGATGTCGGCGCGAATGCGCCGGGCGATCTGCTCCAGCTTGGAGCGGTCCTCGCTGCGCGCTGCGGGCATGAATCCTCCTCGAGTTGCCGTGGGCTCCTCTACAGACCTATCCAATCACACGGGCGGTCAACCGCCTCCGGCCCGGCCCCTCGCCCGTAGGATGCCCGGATGGCCGGAGAAAGGAAGCTTCTGCGCGCCCTCAAGGGCACATTCGACAAGGTGCCGCCCGAGTCGCGTTCCCGGGCGGAGGTGATCAGCCTCGCCATGGCAACGTTTGCCCGGGCCGGCTACCAGCCCATCGAGACGCCCATCCTCGAGCACACCGAGGTCTTCGCCCGGGGGGTGGGGCAGGACAGCGAGGTCGTCGCCAAGCAGATGTACACGTTCACCGACCGCGGCGGGCGCTCGCTGACGCTGCGGCCCGAGGGCACCGCGGGGGTGATGCGGGCAGTGCTCGAGCACTCTCTCGCGCGGGGCTCGCTGCCCATAAAGGTGGCCTACGCAGGTGCGATGTTTCGCCAGGAACGGCCCCAGAAGGGTCGCCACCGGGAGCTCTTCCAGCTCGGCATCGAGGCGATCGGGGCCGAGGCGCCGCTCACCGACGCCGAGGTCATCGAGGTCGGTGCGCGCTTCATCGCCGCGGCCGGTGCCTCGCAGACGCTGACCCTCAACTCCATAGGCCACGTCGATTCCTCCTGCCGGCTGGGCTACGTGAGCGTTCTCGCCGCCTACATCGAGCGGAAGGAGGGCGAGCTGGCCGAAGAGGACCGCGCCCGGGCGCGCGTCAACCCGTTGCGCCTCTTCGACTCCAAGGACGAGTCGACGCGCGCCGTCATGGCGGGCGCTCCGCTGATCGACGAGCACCTGTGCGGGCCCTGCCGGGAGCACTTCGAGTCGGTGCAGCGCTACCTCACGGATGCCGGTGTTCCTTTCAAGCTCGACGCCAGGCTCGTGCGCGGGCTCGATTACTACACTCGCACCGCGTGGGAGTACATCGGCAGCGGCCTCGGCTCGCAAGACACGATCGGCGGGGGAGGCCGCTACGACGGTCTCGCCGAGGCCCTGGGAGGAGCGCGTCTTCCGGGGGTCGGCTTCGCTCTCGGCCTCGACAGGTTGATGCTCGTACGAGAGGCGCCCGAGACCGGGCCGACGACCGACGTCTACATCGTCGCCTTGGGCGAGGCCGCGGCGGCGGCAGCGTGGAAGCTGGCGGTGGAGCTTCGCCGGGCGGATCTGGGCGCGGAGCTCGACCATTCGTCTCGCAGCATGAAGGGCCAGATGAAGGACGCGTCGCGCTCCGGTGCGCGCTGGGCAGTCATTCTGGGCGAGGAGGAGATGGCGCGCGGCGAGGCCGCGCTCAAGGACCTGACGGCGGGGGACCAGCACAGCATTCCGCTGGCGGAAGTCACAAGGAGAGTTACCGAGATGAAGAAGCGCCGGGAGAGCGCCCGAAGATGATGCGATCACACATGTGCGGGCGGGTGACCGAGGACGAGGTCGGAGCGCGGGTCACGTTGTGCGGCTGGGTCAACTCACGCCGGGACCACGGCGGCGTCACCTTCATCGACCTGCGAGACGCGGCAGGGATCGTGCAGGTCGTGTTCTCGACCGACGTCTCCGTGCGCGTGCACGACGCGGCACAGGGCCTGCGCAGCGAGTACGTGCTGAGGGTGGGGGGCGAGGTGAGGCGCAGGCGCGAGGGCACCGTCAACCCCAAGCTCAGCACGGGCCGCGTCGAGGTCGCAGCCGACGAGCTCGACATCCTCTCGGTCGCGGAGACGCCGCCGTTTCAGATCGACGAGCACCATGATGTCGATGAGAGCCTTCGCCTCAAGCACCGCTCGATCGACCTCAGGCGCGCGGGGATGCAGCGCAACATGCGCCTGCGTCATTCGATCATGTCCTCGATAAGGCGCTTTTTCGACGCCGAGGGCTTCCTCGAGATCGAGACGCCGATGCTGACGCGCTCGACTCCCGAAGGAGCGCGCGACTACCTCGTGCCGTCCAGGCTTCACCCCGGGGGTTTCTACGCGCTGCCCCAGTCGCCGCAGCTGTTCAAGCAGCTGTTCATGGTGGCGGGACTCGACCGCTACTACCAGATCGTCAAGTGCTTTCGCGACGAGGACCTGCGCGCCGACCGTCAGCCCGAGTTCACCCAGCTCGATGTGGAGATGTCCTTTGTAGACATTGACGACGTGCTCGAGGTAACCGAACGCATGTTCAAGCAGGTGTGGCGCGACGCCCTCGGCGTCGATCTATCCGGCTTTGCGCGGCTGACCTACCGGGAATCGATGGAACGCTTCGGCGTCGACAAGCCCGATGTGCGCTTCGGGCTGGAGCTGCGTGACCTCGGTTCAATGTTCGAGCGCACCGAAATCAAGGTGTTTCGCTCGGTCCTTGATGCAGGCGGAGCGATCAAGGGGATCACCGTTCCCGGCAAGGGCGAGCTTGGTCGCAAGGAGCTCGATTGCATAGTCGAAGAGGCCAAGGAGCTGGGCGCGGGCGGGCTTGTGTGGGTGAGCGTGACCGGCGACGGGATCAAGTCCCCGCTGGCGAAGTTCTTCGGCGCCGAAGAGAAAGACAACCTGCTCGCCGCGGCGGGCGCAGGTGCCGGGGACCTCGTCTTGATAATGGCGGACGCGCGCATCTCGCTCGTCTACAAGGTGCTGGGAGCGCTGCGCAACCGTCTCGGCGCGCGCTTCGGGCTGATCCCCGAGTATGCGCCCTCAGACCCGGGCTACTGGCGCTTTGTTTGGGTGCTCGATTTCCCGTGGTTCGAGTACGACGAGGAGGCGGGGTGCTGGGACGCCATCCACCACCCCTTCACGGGAGTCGTCGAGGACACTCTCCAGTACATGGAATCGGACCCCGCCAGGGTCATCTCCAAGTCGTACGACATCACTCTCAACGGCTGGGAGCTTGCGTCGGGAAGCATCAGGATCCACGATCGCGCCATGCAAAGCCGCGTGTTCAGGGCGCTGGGAATCGACGAGTCAGAGGCAGAGGAGAAGTTCGGCTTCCTCTTGAACGCCTTTCGCTACGGAGTCCCGCCGCACGGAGGCATCGCGCCGGGCATCGACAGAATCGTGGCGCTGGCGGCCGGGGAGGAGAACATCCGTGAGGTCATCGCCTTCCCCAAGACCCAGACCGCGTTCGACCCTCTAACCGGAGCGCCCGCGCCGGTGGACGATGAGCAGCTCGAGGTCCTGCACCTCAAGAGCACGGTAGACGACTAGAATGTACTGATCGCAAGATGTAGCGACGCATCACTTCCTCTTGCTCCACATCTTCGCCTTTCCGATGAGTTGCTCGGGCGTCCTGCCTCTCGATGCACTCTCAGGTGTTACTCATCACCCCCCGGCTTAGGGAACCCTCGAGGCAATGCGGGACTCTCAGCTGGCAGGCGGAGGCGTCGCTAACCGCGCAAACGTAGTGAAGTGCCTATGCACCAGCATGATGTGCGGCCGGCCCTGTGAATCCAAAGAAAGGTGCCGAAACTGCGTGGTGTCAGAGAATCTTGCTGCGGAATCCTCACGGGTTCTGACACATTCCCCTCCGCGTCCACCGTTAGGTACCAAGTTCCATCCACGTCGCCTACTCCAGCCTTCAGCAGCAGGTGGACGGTCCCGCTTCTTGCGTCAAACTCCATCTCCGAGGAGGCCAGGCCGCCTAGGCGCCTCTGCCCGCGACGCAAGCTAATCTTAATGATCCGTTCCGTTCTCGTGCCTTCCGTTCTTACCTCAACGGGAAAAGTGCGTTCGGCGATAAAATGGTGCCATACAAGTCGGCGGCCTTCGTAGACAGGTCCGAGACTCGGGTGGGCAATCAGCCGAGCGTTCCCCGCTTGGGGGTCGACCCGGATGAACTCGACCTTTGTTTCGACTGTATTGCGGTAGGTGCGATAGTCAACGAATGCGATGAGATAGATTCGATTCCCAGCCACCGAGAACAAAGAAGATGTCTCCGCCGGTTTGCCATTAAGAAACACTGCCTTGTCTGAAACCACCCTATGCGCCGTGAGAAACCCGAACCTGGTCGAGAAGTCTCGGCTTTGAAAGAGGACAGCGGCCTTGGAACCAATGTTCTGCAAGTCTAGGGAACGGTAGCCGATTCCTGGCCCACGGACTGTGTGTCGGAGATGTCCCTCGCGGTCAAAGATCGCCACTCGCTGCTTATCGTCGTCTAGTACCCAAATCAGTCCACCCGTAATGTCAAAGGCATTGGGCAAGACGGCCGCCGTGCAGGGGCACGGAGGTTTGCAGTGCTGAGGTGGATGGCAAACCGGTGATAGTCCAGCTGTTTTCGGCCGGGTCCGTTCTGAACGCGGACGACGTGTTGGAGCTTCATGGGCGTCTGGGAGAAATCAAGGTTCCTCCACACCGTGCGGCTGCTCGACCGCAAGCGCTGGTCCTTCGCTTCACTGCGACTTGGCCGCGTGACGCGGTGATTAGTGCATGCTCCTAGCATGGGGATCAGCAATAGAACAATTAGCAATCGGGCACACAGTTCCGCTGTCTTCACATAGGGAAAGCCGAGCACGCGGGCGGCGTCCTTGACCGCCTGCTTTCCCTTGATTGTTCCGTAGATCACGATCTGAGGACATGGTCGGCGCCGTATTTGTCGGACACGTAGCGAATGACTGCCTCGTCGAGCCCGTTGAGAAGCGTGCACATTTATGCGCGCTCCCGTCACGCCGAAGGGGTGACCCAAGGCTATGGCGCCTCCATGGGCATTGAAGCGGTCGTCGTAGGGATCGATCCTTACCTCGCGGCACACGGGAATCACCGGCGCGGCAAAGGCCTCGTTTAGCTCCGTGCGATCGATGTCGTCGATGGACATGCCCGCCTGCTTGAGCACTTTTTGCACTGCCTCGATGGGGCCGATGCCCATGATCTCGGGGGCGACTGCGGAAACCGAGGAAGCCATGATCCGTGCGCGCGGCCGGACGCCGAGCTACCCGGCGCGCTCGTCGCTCATGACCACTACCGCAGCAGCCCCGTCGTTGAGCGGGCAAGAGTTACCCGCGGTCACGACCTCATCGGGTCTGGAGGCGGCCTCGAGCTGCGCCAGCTTCTCGAGGGTGGAGCTGGGACGAGGGCCATCGTCGCTAGCCACCATCCTGCCGTCTTCCTTGGTGTAGGCAGAGAACTCTTTGGCAAAGAAGCCGGACTCCTGGGCCGCGACCGCTCGTTCTTGGGAGCGCTGCGCAAATCGGTCGAGCTCACGGCGTTGAGACCGTACTCCTGAGCCACGTTCTCCGCGGTCATCCCCATCGGGATGTAGGCGTTGGCAATCGCGGCGTCGTCGCCGAAGAGCAGAGGGTGGATCTCCTCCGAGCTCTTTGGGGTAGCCGTTGATCTGAGAGACGGATTCGACGCCTCCGGCGACAAACACATCGCCTTCCCCGGCCTTGATGGCGTGGAAAGCCATGCGGATGGTTTGCAAGCTCGAGGCGCAGAAGCGATTGACGGTTGTTCCCGGCACATGGCTGGGGAGCCCCGCCAGCAGAGCCGCCCGGCGGGCGATGTTCATGCCCTGGCGCTGCTCGGGGAACCCGCACCCGAGCATCACATCGACGATCTCGCCGGGGTCGATCTCGGGGACCTTGGCCACGACATCCTTGACGGCGAAGGCGGCGAGGTCATCGGGGCGGACATCTACGAACGACCCCTTCTTGGCTCGCCCGATCCGCGTTCGGCTGGCGGCGGCGATAACTGCCTTGGGCATGGTGGCTTCCTTCGGGAGACTGTTAGGGGGTCTGTTTTCGTGGGCGTTACCCTCAACCGTACCGAGGTAACTGCCTACTTTCCTCCTGCCGCGGTCAGGCTTGAGGCGATCTCGAGCAGGCGCTGGAGGTCATCTCCACCAGACACGTGGATCTCTGTGTTGCCGCCGATCACCGTCCGGACGAACGCCGGGTTGACCCCTTCGTCGTCGCTTGGTGAGTTGGCCGTCTGGCACTCGGCCGGGAGACCGTTCACCCGGCAGAGGCTGAACCCCACGGCCGGGTCGTTGGCCAGGTCGTTGGCAAAAAACGTCGCCGGATCCTCCGGCTCCATCCAGGGACCCTCGTAGACCTCTAAGTACTGTTGCCGGACAGCGGGGGGAGAGCTGCCGCCGGCCTTGGGGGGCGGGAACTCCAAAGCCACGGCTTGTGAGCCAGGAAAGAGAAAGGCTGCAACGGCGTTCGAGCTGTTCGCGTCCGTCGTATGCGGAAGGAGGAGGGGCCGCGGCAGCGCCCGGACTGCGGCGCCCAGCGAGATCTTCCAAGTAGCGGGATAGGCAGACTCTGCTTCTGCGCCGTGCAAGCCCAAACCGTATGTGGGTTGAGCCGAGGAGCCATACTGGAAGCGTCCCTCCCGAGCCGCGTCTCGAGGTTGATCTCTCAGCAGCATCGAGCTTCCGGCGACCGCTGCTGCCGCAACCACAAGCCCGGCCACAGCTATGAGGCGACGCGCGCTCCTACGTCGGGCACGAAAGCCTTCGATTCCCGTCGCCAACTCTCTACCTATTCGTCCCTCGATGGGTTGACTTTTCATCATACTGCCTCCATTTGATCCGCCAGTCGACTCAGGGCTCTACTGACACGCACCCGTGCGGCACCTTCACTACACCCCAGCTTGCGGGCAACCTCCTCGTATGGCAGCTCCATAACGACGCGGAGTCGAACCGCCTCAACCCAACCGGGGGGCAACGTTTCCAGGGCAGTCTTTAGTTGAGCTTTGAGAGACTCGGCGTCTGCCATCTGTTCGATTCGTTCTATTTCCTGACCTGAGAGCTCCAGCCCTATTGACATGGCAAGCCGGCGTCGTCCTCGGCTTTCAATTCGTTCGCTGCGAAAGTATCTGGACAATTGGTGCCGAGCGATTGCTTGTAGCCAAGCTACCGCTGGAGCCCCCGTTCTTCGGTATCGGCGGAGCGAGAGGTATGCCTGAGCAAAGGTCTCGGCAGTCAAATCCGCAGCTGTCTCTGGAGACGCGGTGCGGCGATAGAAAAACCCAAGCATTTCGCGACAGTGACGCTCGTAGAATGCCCCAAAAGCCTCAGGCGCCCGCTGACCAGACGCTAGCAACTCTTCATCGCTAAGCTCGGGCCCAGCAGCAAAACGCCTCTGGTTCACCTTCATATGTTCTCCATGCCACTTAAGCCGTTTGTGTTACAGATGCCAAGCTGTCGGCGGGGTCAGTAGCGGCGTTGGCTGGTCCTCCGAATCTCTGAGGCGCACCTCGAACGGGGGTGGTAAGAGCCTCGGCTGGGGCTTGTTGAGCTGGTCGAGTGGGGCTTGTTGAGCTGGTCGAGGAGGTGTAGAATCAGAGTTACATATTGAGGAGGCCGCTCGTCGGAGGCGTAGAATTTGTCGGGGAGAGGGCAAGGGTAGAGCAAAGGCATGGATAGGGCAAAAGGGTCTCTGCGGAGACTGTCCTGGTCCAGGTGTCTCATCTCGTGGGTTGTGGTGACGACGATCATCCCCTTAGTTTGGGGCCTCGAGAGCCCGGCGGCAATGGCTTGCACGGGCAGTCCCCAGGACAATGTTGAGGCTAAGGACGGACGATACGGCCTCCAAGGGGTGCATTCGAACGTTTTGGTTAACAACTTCGCGGAGTTTCCTGCCTGTCCCATTGCAAGGTCAGTAGGCGCCTTCGTTGATGGGAATGACTTCGTGGAGTTTGGTTGGAAGAACGATTTTTCGGGGTCCGGAAACATCCCCTTCTTTCACGTGGAACGCGGTGGAGTGGTTAATCAGGGGTTCTTTACGGGTCACAGACTGGCTTTCGGTGATGATACGAACGACTTCAAGCTTCAGAATGGAAATGCCAACTATGGGTGGGCCCTGGATCTAAACGGTTCATACCTTCAATCTGTAACGACGAGGTTTACGATCGCGAGCATCGTCCTCACTAATTCGGAGCGGCACAACTCAACCGACACTCTTTACGCTCACTTCCATGGCTTAACTTCATGCATTTCATCTGGTTGCAACAATTATGTCTCCTGGAACAACTCGGTGGGTTTCGTGAATACGCCGTGCTGGCAAAATCACTTTGAAACCGACGACAACGTCTATGTCAGGTACTATTGTTAGCAAGCTGCTCCATCCGGTGCCCGCGAAGCGGCACTAGCTTCTCAGCGCGTTGCCGGTTAAGCCCGGCCCGTTGTCGCAGCGGATGAACGCTGGTGTCTGCCCCCGTCACGACGTCCTCGAGCGCGTCGATGATGCGATCGGCGTCGATGTGCGTTGGATCAACCCGCCAAGCTCGAGGGCGTGCTCGTCGACGATGTTGAGTAGCTTCAGGATCCCTCATCGGAGGCCGGGGGCTACGCTGGGGAATCTCTACGGACTTGGCGACGCCTGTCACGTCCGTGTCCCCTCGCGGGGAAGCCAATCGGAGCTTGCCCACCGTCTGATCGGATGTGTGCTTCGGTCGGATCAACGTGATGATCCCTTCTTCTGCCCTTTTGAAGGGGACCCCAAGGCCCTCTCATTCGCTGTGGGCACTTCAGGGGTGCGACCACGTGGGCCATACCGATTCGTTTTAGCCTTGCTGGGCAGCATGGCGACCCGCAGCGTGCACGGCGGCTCGACAGGGGAGAACGTGTGAAGAGGTCCTACCAAGGGAAGGCACTCGTCGCCGCGCTCGTAATCGGGGGGCTGGTCGTGTATGCCGTCATCGTCGAATACGGGGTTCCCCGCGATTTCGTGGGATGAGCCCCACGCTCGGCTCGATCATGATGTCACGGTGACAAGGCGGTGCTCCTTTCTGCTCGACTTGCCGGTCAAACAGAAGGATGCGCCGCCTTGCTTTATGGAGCTGGGATTTCCCCAGGTGTCGCTCCGGCTCGGGGATAGAACAGACTAGAAGCGCCGCGCCCGGAGGTTCGTGCATCTACCCACCTTGAGGGTGGCTCGATGCACGAACCTCCGGGTCCGTTAGACGCTTTGCGCGCTGGCGCGGACGGGCGCGGTTTCGTAAGCCTTGTCGTCGCTGATGTCTGTGAGTGAACGATCGGGCAGGTAAGCGGTCGCTATCACCGTGACGACGGCCCCGGCGATGATGTAGCCGGCCACCGCATAGATCGTTCCGAACTGCGTGAACAGGTATGCAGCGACCAGGGGAGCGGGACCACCTGCGACCACCGATGCGAGCTGATAGCCGAGTCCTGCGCCCGAATAGCGCAGCTTGGTCGAGAAGCTTTCGGCAATGAGCGCTGCCTGCGGCCCGTACATCATGTCGTGCGGCACTAGGGACAAGAAGATGGCGATGAAGATAAGCACCTTCGAGCCCGTGTTGAGGGCGGCGAAGTACGGGACCGCTAGCAGGCCCACGAGCACCGCCCCGGCCATGTAGATCTTCTTTCGGCCGAGGACGTCGGACAGGTGCCCGAAGAACGGGATGCTGAAGAGAGACAGCCCCGATGCCGCCAGAATCGAGTACAGCAAGAAGTTGTGATCGAGGCCGAGCTCGGTTTCGCCATAAGTCAGAATGTAGGCGGTGAGGATGTAGAAGGGCATCTGCTCGGCCATGCGCAGAAGCGCGCTGAGCAGGATCTCCTTGGGGTTGCGCTTGATGACCTCGAGCACGGGTGCGCGCTCGGTGGTCTTGCTCTCCACCACTTTTGCGAAGACCGGCGTCTCGAGGATCCTCAGCCGTACGTACAAACCGATGGCGACGAGCACGAGACTCAGCAGGAACGGGACCCTCCATCCCCACGACAGGAAGGCGCTTTCGGTTCCGGCGATGTTGCTGAACAGAATGAATGCCGCGTTACCCAGGATGAGGCCAATCGGCACGCCCATCTGCGGCCAGCTCGCCATGAGTCCCCTCCGCTTTGGGTTGCCCCATTCCATCGCTAGCAAGATGGAGCCGCCCCACTCGCCGCCGACGCCGATTCCTTGCAGCACCCTAAGGAGAACGAGGAGGGCAGGCGCCCACAGCCCGATCGAGTCGGCCCCCGGAAGAACGCCGATGAGGGCGGTAGCCAGCCCCATCGTCAGCAAGGTTGCAATGAGGGTTGCCTTGCGCCCGATTCGATCGCCGTAGTGGCCGAAGATGGCCGCGCCCACCGGCCGCGCCGCAAAGCCAACCGCGTAGGTGGCAAAGGACTCCAGGATGCCCGCGGCCTCGCTCGAGCCCGGAAAGAAGACCTTGGGGAACACGAGCGCAGCCGCGGTGCCGTAGAGAAAGAAGTCGTACCACTCGATCCCCGTGCCGACGATGCTCGCTCCTACGGCGCGGCGCACCTGCCTTGGATCGCCCAGCCCGACATCCTGCGCCTTACGAGCTTCTTCCCCGCTGACTCCCATCGCAGCCTCCCCCAGCCTTGACTAGACACACCCCTGCCCACGGACTGTTGCTCTGTTGGTCTAACCGACTTGGCCCCGCGAGGCAAGCGGGGGACCGGCCGGCCGGGGGCGACACGAACGTGCGACGATTGGCGGATGGATCTGTTCGACGCGTCGCTCGCCGACCACTTCGACGACTATGCGCCACTGGCCGCCCGCATGCGGCCCCGGACGCTCGACGAGGTCGCCGGTCAGCGCCACCTCCTCGGGCCCGGGCGTGCGCTGCGCCGGCTCATCGAATCGGGGGGTCTGTCGTCGATCATCTTGTGGGGACCGGCTGGCAGCGGCAAGACAACCCTCGCGGGACTCGTAGCGGGGGCCGCGGGCGCGCACTTCGAGCCGATGTCGGCGGTGGCCGCGGGCGTTGCCGACGTCCGCAAGGTAATCGCCGCAGCGCGCGACCGGCTCGCCCAGCAGAACCGGCGCACGGTTCTCTTTCTCGACGAGATCCATCGCTTCAACAAGGCGCAGCAAGACGCGCTGCTCCCCGCCGTCGAGAACGGATGGATAACGCTCGTCGGGGCGACTACCGAGAACCCCTCCTTCGAGGTCAACTCGCCTCTGATGTCGCGCAGTCTGTTGTTCCGACTAGAGGGGCTCGAGGCGGAGGACCTCGTGGCGCTTCTGGAGCGCGCCCTTGGCGATGAGGAACGCGGGCTCTCTCGGTTGGAGGTGAGGGCCGACCCGGAAGCGCTGGGTCACATCGCCGCGGGCGCGGGTGGAGACGCGCGCGGCGCCCTCAATGCGCTCGAAGCCGCGGCCCTCATCGCCGGTCCGGGAGGAAGGGTGGACGTGACCGCTGCAGAGGAGGCGCTCCAGCGCAGGGCGCTGCCCTACGACAAGTCGGGTGACTGGCACTACGACGTCATCTCGGCCTTCATCAAGTCCATGCGCGGCTCGGACCCCGATGCCGCAATCTACTGGATGGCGCGCATGCTGGATGCGGGGGAAGATCCACGCTTCGTGGCCCGGCGCATGGTGATCTTCGCCTCGGAGGACGTCGGCAACGCAGATCCCGTCGCTCTGTCGGTCGCGGTCGCAGCGCACCACGCGCTCGAGTTCGTGGGCTTGCCCGAAGCGCAGCTCAACCTCGCCCAGGCGGCCACATACCTGGCTCTGGCACCGAAGTCGAACGCTGCCGCGATCGCGATATGGAAGGCGGCCGAGGACGTCAAGGCAGATGGGCCGCTGCCGGTGCCCGCTCATCTGCGTGACGCGCACGCAGCCGCGTCGCGCTCGCTCGGAGCCGGCAAGGGATACGAGTATCCGCACGCGCACGGCGGCTACATCGCCCAGCAGCACCTGCCGGATGCCGTCGCCGGGCGCCGCTACTTCGTTCCCGTGCGCGGCCGCGAGGCCGAGCTCGCGAGGGACCCGGAGCGGGCAGCTCCCAACGAAAAGCGCGGCCAAGGAGAACCCCGACGCAAATGAAGGGAGGGCCCGCATGGGCCCTCCCCAGTTACTTCGCTCCAAGCGCTGCGGTGTCCCTACAGTCCCGCTTTGCTCAGGTAGTTATCCTGCTGCGGCACCGGGAGGCCGTCGTCGAGGCCGAGCGGCTCCGAGCGGTAGTTGGCGTTGTAAGCAACTGCTGCGACGTTGTTGCGAGCCGTCACCTCGATGTAGTCGCCTATGAAGACGCCGCCGAGCAACGGATCCGATTCGCTCTCGTTAGAGGGATGCGTCAGACGAGCGCGGCTCCGGACCTGCCCGTCGGGATTGATCTTGACGAGCTCGATGTCCTGACGGTTGTGGAAGACGCCATCATGGCGGTTGGTGAACCATGCCACGGCCAGTCCACGAGCACCCGGGTTTCTCGAGATGGTCGTGAAGTAGTTGTCACCGGACGCCGACAGGATCTTGGTGTTGCTCCAGCCGCGTCCGAAGGAGTCCGAGTAGCGCAGCTTGACCTGCGGCTCCTCGCAGATCGAGTCCAGCGGCCGTGCTCTGCATCCTTCCCAGACCACGTACACGCGCGGCTGGCCGTTGACGATCTTGACTTCGCTCTTCGGATAGGTGGCTACCCTGAAGTCGTTGGCGTGCAGCACACCGCCGAATGGAATGGGCTCGTTCTCGTGCGACACGCTGCGAATGCGCCCGAAGGTAGTGCTGCCCGGCTGGGCTACCCGCAACTTCTGATCGAACGACTGCGGCGTGCCTTCAATCTCGCCGTTGATCTGCGACCACGAGATGTAGGTGCGCCCGTCCGGTCCGATCGTCACGTCGCTGAACTGCACGTCTTGCTCGTTTCCGCTGATCTTGATGGGATCGGTGCAGCCCGAGATGTCTCCCGCGCAGCGCACCGCGTAGATGCTGGCGGTGAAGTCGGTGGGTCCGGGACCGGTCGTGGTGAAGTCGGTGTAGGTAATCCACACAACCTTGCCGGCGTCCCCACTGATGCCGACATACGCCCACGGCTTGTCGAGGAAGTGCTCGGGCCCGGTTGCCGCGGCGACCAGCTTGCGCTTGGGCCAGCACGATGAGTCGGTGCCGCCGGGGCACGAGGCCAGAGTCTGCGGGTTTGACTTGTACAGCCCGATGCCGTTCGGGAATAGCGTGTTGGGGTCGTAGTTGAGGTCGACCGCATAGAGCTTGCACTTGCCGTCGGACATGTTGACCGGGTCGCCTCCCGAGGGAACCAGGGTTCCGCCACCGAAGTCGATCGGGGGCAGAAGCCCCTCGTTGGTGACGGACTTGCCGCCGTCATTGGAGAAGTCCCAGCCGGTGAAGTTCTCGGCAGGGTCGACAATTCCCCGATAGTCGTTCGTTCCTTCTACGACCACTTTGTGGTTGTGGGCGCAGCGCGTTACCGAATCTTCGTTCTGCGGCAGCCCGAGCTCGTCGCGGTTGAAGCGGGCGGAGGCCATCGGGGCCGCGGCCGCCGAGGTCCCCTGGGCGCGCGCCGACGCTCCGGCGCGAGCACGTGCCTCGGCCAGGGCCGTGAACGTGTCTTGCTGCGCGGCAGGCGCTTGATCCGGGTGGGCGATGTAGTAACGGACGAGCGGGCCCTGTGAAAGCTGAGCCTGTATCCCCGCGCGTAGAGTGTGCTGGTTTTGTGCTCCGGCAGCCGGCAAGATGAGCATGCCCAATACGACAAGCCCTGCCACCGCCTTCAAGAGTCTCTTGGTGCGAGAACGCGTTGCCATGCAGTCCCTCCCTCTCTGATGCACCCTCGGGCCCGACGGGCCCTTGACGCATAACATTCAACCAGATTTGTCCGGTACGCCCCGACCGAGCCTCGGGAGCCTCTTGTTGTAGGGTTTCTCCATGCTGAGACGACTGTTCTGGATAGTGGTGGGAGCGGTTCTTGCTTTGCAGGGGGACCGGTGGATGCGCGAGCAACGCGCTAAGTGGGCGCCGAGTGCGGTAACCGGAACTCTCTTGGACAAGGCTAACGCCAGGCTCGAGCGCAACCAGCGCGAGACGGCCCGGCGTAATAGCCCGGTCGTCTAGCCCCCTAGAGCCGCCGAGCATGGAAACGCGTGCGATCAGGGAGCAGTTTCTCGCGTTCTTCGAGGAGCGCGACCACGTGCGTGTGCCGTCGTCTTCGCTGATTCCGAATGACCCCGCCTTGCTCCTTACAAACGCAGGAATGAACCAGTTCAAACCCTATTTCCTGGGCGAGCAGACGCCGTCCTTCGCGCGTGCCATGACCGTGCAGAAGTGCTTTCGCACCGTCGACATCGATGAGGTGGGTGACTCCAGCCACCTCACATTCTTCGAGATGTTGGGGAACTTCAGCTTTGGTGACTACTACAAGGAGCAGGCGTGCTTGTGGGCCTGGGAGCTACTGACCGAGACCTTCGGGATGGACGCGCAGCAGCTGTGGGTGACCGTCTACGAGGGCGACGATGAGGCGGCCGAGATCTGGGCGGATGTCGTAGGCGTGCAGTCCGAGCGCATCGTGCGGCTCGGCAAGGACGACAACTTCTGGTCGATGGATGTCGCCGGCCCCTGCGGGCCCGACTCCGAGATCTTCTTCGACCTCGGCAAGGACTACGGAGATCCCTCCCCGCTGGGACCGGCCGGCAACGAAGAGCGCTATGTGGAGATCTGGAATCTCGTCTTCATGGAGAACGACTGCGACTCCGCCATTGAGCCGGTGGCCGACCTGCCGAAGAAGAACATCGATACGGGGTCGGGACTGGAGCGGCTCGCGTTCGTCTTGCAAGGCGCCAAGACGATCTTTGATACCGACACGCTCGGCGTGCTGGTGGCCGAGGCCGCGTCGCTGACCGGCGTCGCGCCCGGACGGGACGAGCGGTCCGACATTGGGCTGCGGATCCTCGCCGACCACGGGCGGGGGCTGACGTTCCTCGCCGCCGACGGCGTGTTGCCGTCGAACGAGGGGCGCGGCTACGTTCTGCGCCGCATCATGCGCAGGGCCATCCGCCAAGCGCGCCTCCTCGGGCGCGACCGACTGGTCCTTCCTCGCCTCGTCGAGGCGACGGTAAGGCTGATGGGCGGCTTCTACCCAGAGCTCGTCGCCAACAAGGACCTCGTTCTCGAGGTGGCCGAGCGGGAAGAGGCGCGCTTCTCGGAGACCCTGTCCCAGGGACTGGCGCAGCTCGAGAGTGAGATAGGGCGTGCATCGGGGACGAGACGCGAGGCGAAAGCCGGGGCACGGGTCGGTGGGGATGTCGCGTTCAAGCTTCACGACACCTACGGTTTCCCCATCGACCTGACCGTGGAGATCGCAAGCGAGCACGGCGTCGACATCGACAGGGCCGGCTTCGAGTCGTTGATGGAGGCCCAGAGGGAGCGCGCTCGCCGCGCCCGGCGCACCGCGAGCGACGCCGGCGAGAGATCCGTACTCGCGGCCATGCTCGATGCGAGCGGACCCACGGAGTTCCTCGGGTACGAGCACCTCGAGGGCGAAGGAGAGCTCATCGGACTCGCCGACGGAGCGAAGAGTGTCGCCCTGGCGGCGGAGGGACAGGAGGTCGACGCCGTCTTCGACTCCACGGTCTTCTACGCCGAGGGCGGCGGTCAGGTAGGGGACATGGGCACCGTCAAGACGCCTTCCGGCGAGGCAAAGGTGCTCGACGTTCGCCGGCTTGCGCCGGGCCTCACGGGGCACCGGTTGCGCGTGCTGCGCGGCGAGGTGAGAGTCGGCGACGTAGTCGCGCAGGGGGTGGACCCTGTTTACAGGTCCGGCTGTCAGCGTGCCCACACCGCTACCCACATCCTTCACTGGATACTGCGCGACCGTCTCGGCGAGCACGCCACTCAAGCGGGTTCGCTCGTCGAGCCTGGGCGCCTACGGTTTGACTTCAACCACTTCGACTCGCTTGGGGACGGGCTCATCGCCGACATCTCGTCCGAGCTGCAAGACCGCGTGCTATCCGACGACACCGTGCGGGCTTACGAGACCAGCTACGACTTCGCCCGGTCGCTCGGCGCCATGGCGATCTTCGGCGAGAAGTACGGAGATTTCGTGCGGGTGGTCGAGGTAGGCGACTATTCCAAGGAGCTCTGCGGCGGCACGCACGTCCCGCACACCTCGCAGATCGCGGTCGCCCTCGTAACGAGTGAGAGCTCCATCGGGGCGAACCTCAGGCGCGTCGAAGCGCTCGTGGGACGCGACGGCCTGCGTTTTCTCGCCGGCCGGGCCGCCGTGCTGGCGCGCTCGGCGGAGCTCCTGAAGGCGAACCCCGAGGACGTTGCAGAGCGCGTCGAGCGGCTGCTCGCCACCGGCAAGGACATGGAGCGCCGCCTCGCCGCGCAGGACAGGGACGCGGCAGAGTTCGATGCGCAGGCACTCGCCCGCGCCGCCGCCGACGTAAACGGCGTGCGCGTGCTGGTAGCGCGCAGGGACGCGCCCGTCGATGCCCTGCGCTCGCTCGTGCAGACGCTCAAGAGCCGGCTCGGAAGCGGCGTCGTGGTGCTGGGGGCCGCGGGCGAGGGCCACGCCAACCTCGTCGGCGGCGTCACCAAGGACCTCGTCGAGCGCGGCGTGTCGGCACGGGAGCTTTTGGCGGCGGGCTCGGAGACGCTCGGGGGCGGCGAGGGCGGCAAGCCGGAGCTGGCGATCTCCGGCGGCCCCCGGCAGGAAGGGCTGGACGCCGCCCTCGAGCAGGTGCGGGAGGCGGTCCTGAGGGCGCTCGAGCCGTGATCCTCGGGGTCGATCCCGGGGCGCGCCGAGTCGGGCTCGCAGTGGCGGACGAAGCCACCCGCTGGGCTCGGCCGTTGGAGGTGATCGACGCGGCCGCCGCCGACCCCGTGGCGCGCATAGTCGAGGTGGCGGCCGGGATGAGCGTGACGCAGGTGGTCGTCGGCCGGCCCGTCACCCTGTCCGGTGGAATTGGGCCTGCGGTAGCGGTGCAGCAGCGCTTCGTAGCCGACCTCGAGGCGGCGCTGGACGAAGCGGGCCTGGGGACTGTGGTGTGCGAGCACGATGAGCGCCTTACCTCGGTCATCGCCGAGCAAGGCATGCGCGCCGGGCGCCTCAAGCCCAAGCGCCGCAGGGAGCTGCGGGATGCGCGCGCGGCTCAGGTAATGCTGCAGGGTTACCTGGACGCCCAGCGATGAGCCTCACGCGGCGAGGGCGCATCATCGTCTTCCTGGCAATCGTCGGAACCTTCCTCGGCGCCATAGTCGTTGCGGGCTTGATATTCCTGCACTCGCTCGGGCTCTTCGGAGGGAGCTCTCCCGGCAACCTCGTGTCGATAACGATTCCCCGAGGCGCTTCGGTGAGCGAGGTCGGAGACATTCTCGCGGCGAGGAATGTCGTGCCCTCGTCCCTGGGGTTTCGCGTCGCGGTCAGGCTCGATCACGACTCGTCGATTGAGGCCGGCCGCTACAAGCTGCACGAGGGACTGTCGGCGCGAGACGCGCTCAGCGCATTGGGCCGGGGCCCCGACATCAAGTTCGTCACGGTGACCTTCCCCGAGGGCTCGACCCTGAAGGACTTCGCGCGCGTGCTCGCGGCGCGAACCAAGATCTCGAGGCGCGACTTCCTGGCGCTGGCCAAGTCGGGCAAGGTGAGATCCCGCTACGAGCCCGCAAGAGTCGATTTCCTCGAGGGACTGCTCTTTCCCTCGACCTATCAGGTCGCCGAGGACGACAACGCCAAGGTAGTGCTGAAACGCCTGGTTGACACCTTCAACGCCGCCATGAGGAAGCTGGACCTCTCGTCGCTCAAGAAGCTGGGCGTTACGCCCTACCAGGCGGTGATCGTCGCCTCCATGGTCGAGGCCGAGGCAAAGCTGGACGCCGACCGGGGCAAGATCGCGCGCGTGATCTACAACCGCCTCGATCAGGGCATGCCGCTCGGAATCGACGCGACAATCCTCTATGCCCTCGGCCATCACACGAGCGAGCTGACGCAAAGCGATCTCGCCATCGACTCGCCCTACAACACCAGGCTTCATACCGGCCTGCCGCCCACGCCCATCGGCGCGCCGGGGCTGGCGTCGCTGCGCGCCGCGGTCAACCCCGCGGGGGGATCGTGGCTCTACTACGTTCTCGCAGACTGCTCAGGGCATCATGCCTTTTCTACCGACTACAACCACTTCCTCGCCGACAAGGCACATTACGAATCGCTGAGCTGTTGAGGTCGACCGGCACCACCCGCTTGGCCGGCGTGCTCGGATGGCCGCTCGAGCACACCCTGTCGCCGGCCATCCACAACGCCGCGTTCGCACGACTCGGGCTGGACGCGATATACCTCGCGTGGCCCGTCCCGCCGGCGGACTTGGAGCCTGCCGTCGCTGGCTTGAGGGCGCTCCGCGCTCTCGGCGCGAACGTCACCATGCCTCACAAGGAGGCGGTCATGGCACACCTCGACGACGTGAGCGCAGACGCGCGCGCCGTCGGGGCCGTCAATACGATCGCGCTCGTGGGAGGCAGGCTGATAGGCCACAACACCGATGTCTCGGGCTTTCGAACGTGGCTGATAGAGGACGCAGGAGCCGAAGTCGCCGGCAGGAACGTGCTCGTTCTGGGTTCGGGCGGCGCGGCTCGCGCCGTGGTCCGAGCTGCAGCAGAGCTCGGCGCGGGGGCCATCCACATAGCCGCGCGCCGCACCGAGCGGGGTGAGTCTCTCGTCGCGCTCGGAGGATCACGCACCAAGGTCGTGCCGTGGGACGAGGCAGGCGAGGTCGCGGGACGGGCGGCCATCATCGTCAACGCGACACCGCTCGGGACCAGGGGCGAGGAGGCTCTCGCCGGGGCCACCTTCGGCCCGGGCCAGGTAGTCGTGGACTTGATCTACGAGCCGCCGTCGACCCCCTTGATCGAGAGCGCGCGGGCGGCGGGTGCCGCCGCGTGGGGAGGGCTCGGCATGCTCGTGCATCAGGCCGGCGGGGCGCTGCGGATATGGACCGGGCAAGAGCCTCCGCTCGACGCGCTGTCGGGAGCCGCCCTGCACGCCATCGGGGGCAGAGGGCACCGATCGGGACCGATCCCTTAAGGCCGAATGCCCGGAGGGGGAAAGGGAAGGCCCCTCTACAGTCGCCGCCTGAGCGGCCCGATAACAACCACGTGAACTGGTTAGAGAGCCGCATCTCCGCTCCCGCGAAAGAAACGCGTCGGCCCGAGCGTGCCCCCGCGCGCGAGCCGGAGCGTGCCGGTGCTTCTGCGCACGAGCCCGAGCGTGCCGGTGCTCCCGCGCACGAGCCCGAGCGTGGGCCCGAGCTCCCCCCGAACGGGGGCATCCCGCGGGCCTTCGAGCGGGCCGACGTCTCCGCTCAGCCGGTTCCCGGCGGGGGCGAGCGGTCCTTCTACAGCTCCGGCCCCCAAGGCGGGGGTGGCGGTGTTCCGCGCGCCGGCGACCGCTCCGTAGGAGGCTTCCGGCTGGCGGCTCGCCTCGAGCAGATGCTTCTCGAGCGCGGGCTGATCACCCCCGAACAGCTCGAGGACGCGCGCCGTGCTGCGGTGCTGCGCGGCACCTCGGTCCTCGAGACCCTGGTTGACCTTGGGTTCACCACCGAGGCTGGGGTTGCCTCGACGACGGCCGAGCGGCTCGGCCTCGAGTTCGTCGAGCTGGCCGAGGCCGAAATCGACACCTCGGCGCTGGCGCTTCTTCCCGAATCGGTGACGCGCCGTTACACGCTCATCCCGCTGTCCTTCGAGGACAACGGCAGGCTGTTGGTGGCGACCGCCGACCCGGGCAACGTAGTAGCTCTTGACGACGTGCGAGCGCTTGCCAAGCGCGACATCCGGACCGTCGTAGCCACGAAGGCGGATGTTCTTGCGGCTATCACACGGCATTACCGGCTCGACGCCGCGGCCGAGACTCTGGTCGAAGAGGCGGCGGCCGAGCTTGCTACCATCGACGACGACCTCGAAGAAACCCTTCGCAAGGCCGGGGCGGACGACGCTCCCATCATCAAGCTCGTCAACCTTTTGATAACGCAAGCGGTCAACGACCGCGCGTCGGACATTCACATCGAGCCTGGCGAGCGCGGCCTGCGCGTCCGTTACCGTATAGACGGCGTGTTGCACGAGGTCATGAACCCCCCCAAGTCGGTGCAGGCAGGCATTACCAACCGGCTCAAGATCATGGCCGAGATCGACATCGCCGAGCGCCGCATCCCTCAAGACGGACGCATCGGCGTCACGGTGCAGGGAAAGCCCATCGACATCCGCGTGGCGACCCTGCCCACGGTGCACGGCGAGAAGATCGTCATGCGTCTGCTCGACAAGTCGAGCGTGCTGCTCGACCTCAAGGACCTCGGCTTCGAGCAGGGCAACTTCGATCGCTACGCCGAGTCCTATCGCAAGCCCTACGGCATGATCCTCGTGACCGGGCCGACCGGCTCGGGTAAGTCCACGACCCTTTACGCGACGCTCAACATCCTCAACCGCAAAGAGGTCAACGTCATCACCGTCGAAGACCCGGTCGAATACCGGCTGCCCGGAGTGAACCAGGTGCAGACGAACTCCAAGGCGGGGCTCACGTTTGCCTCGGCGCTGCGCTCGATCCTGCGTTCCGACCCCGACATCGTGCTCATCGGCGAGATTCGCGACCGCGAGACCGCGCAGATCGCCGTGGAGTCGGCCCTCACCGGTCATATGGTGCTGTCCACCCTGCACACGAACGACGCGCCGTCTGCTCTGACGCGGCTCGTCGAGATGGGCATCGAGCCGTTCCTCGTCGCCTCGGCTCTCGACTGCGTGCTGGCCCAGAGGCTCGCAAGGCGGCTGTGCATGCGCTGCAAGGAGCCCTATATGCCCACCGAGGAAGAGCTCGTCACCGCACGGTTTCCCTTTGATCAGGCAGGCGACCTGCCCAAGCTCTACAGGCACGTCGGATGCCAGGCGTGCGGCAAGACGGGGTTCAAGGGCCGGGTCGCCTTGCAGGAGGTGATGCCGGTCAGCGAGGAGATCGAAAGACTCGTGGCCGAGAACGCCTCGGCGGAGGACATGGGCCGCGTCGCCCGGACCCAGGGAATGAAGACGCTGCGCGACGACGGTTTCGCCAAGGTGCTCAGCGGGACCACCTCGCTGGAGGAGATTCTGCGGGTCGTCGTCTAGACGCCTCGCCACCGAGGGTTACAAGGCGGCTCCCGACGTGCCTACTTCGACAATCCGGCTAATTCGTCGGGTGACTTGAAGTGGCAAGCCACGGTAAACGGCTGCAACCCCGCTGCCCCCGGCAACACCCAATCGGCCATCCTGATGATCGGCAACACAGCCTCGTCATGCAGTCAAATTTCTGGTTCAACGGAGCCGTCTTCGTACCCGAAGGCAACGTCGATAGCGCCAACGGCACTCCCACGATCAACGGCACGGTGATCAGCTAGGACTTCAACGTCAACGGCAATTTCCAGTTCAGCATGAACCAGTGCTGGGCCGACAACCTGCCCGGAGTCTTCTGGAACCTCACCACAACTCGCTGGAGCGAGGTCGACCGCTAGGTTCGCAGCGGAGCCCGGCAGGGCCCTCGTGTTCTGCGGGCGGTCCTCGTCCCCGGGTCCGGGCTCAAGTCGTGGCGCGCTTTCGTCGAAGGCTATTCTTGACCGCTCTTGTGCACGGCTGTTGGATTGTGTGACTCTTGCGGCAGTCTCGCGATTAGATTACCGGAAGGGACGACTATGGAGGGCAGAAGGTTCGACGAGCCTCTCCTCACCGTGGGCGAGGTGGCCAAGCTCATGCGGGTGTCCAACATGACTGTCTACCGGCTGATCAAATCGGGTCAGCTGGCCGCCATCCGCGTTGGAAAGAACTACCGTCTCCGCGGCCGGGACATAGAGCGGTACCTCGACGCGCGCGCCGTGCAGCTCGACGAGGGACGCTAGGTGGCGGTGGGGACCAGGCCAACGGTTGGGCTCGACATCGGGACCAGCGCCGTGCGCGCGGCTCAGGTGGCCTCGAGCCGGAGCGGGCGCTCGCTCCTGCGCTTCGCCCAGGTGGCCCTGTCGCCGGGAGCCGTGGTCGACGGCGAGGTGCGCAACGCAGGTCCGGTGTCGGAAGCCGTTGCCCAACTGTGGAAGCGAGCCAAGCTGGGCCCCAAGAGGGCCATTCTCGGCATCGCCAACCAGCGCGTCGTCGTCCGCCGAATCGAGCTGCCCTATCTGGAGGAGAAAGAGTTCCGCGCCTCGGTTCAGTACCAGGTGGCCGACCACATCCCTATGTCGATCGAGGACGCAGAGCTCGACGTGCGCATCCTGCAGGACTACGAAACCGAGCACGGGCACCTCATGCGGGTGCTGGTCATTGCCGCCGCCACCGACATGGTCGAGGGTTTCATCTCGGCCGTCACCGCTGCCGGCGTGGAGCCGGTGGGAGTGGATCTCACCCCGCTCGCTGCGACCCGGGCGATAAGCCCCGTGGCGCGAGGCGAAAGCGGGCTTCCGGGCGCCGAGGCGATCGTCGACGTCGGCGCGGGGGTCACCAGCATCGTGGTTCACCACGGCGGCGAGCCGGCTTTCGTGCGCATCCTCATGCTCGGCGGCGATGACGCCACCGACGCGCTGGCGACGCTGCTCGACGTGCCCTACGAAGAGGCGGAGGCGGCCAAGCTCGACCTCGCCCGCGGCCTGGCCGTCAGAGGCGCCGAGCGCCTGCTCGAGCGTCACGTCGACTCACTGGTGGCGGAGATCCGTGGGTCCCTCGATTACTTCCTGGGCCAGGAGGAGAGTGAGCCCCTGGCCTCTGTAGTTGTCACCGGCGGGGGGGCGCTCGTGCCCGGCCTCCTCGAACGGTTGGAGCAGACGCTGGATGTCGAAGTGGCTCGAGGCGACGCGCTGAGCGATCTCGACATAGGCAAGTCCGGGCTCACCGAGCAACAGGTCGAGCAGGTCGGCCCGGTTGCCGCCGCGGCGGTGGGACTTTCCATGGGAGCGAGCAAGCCATGATGCGGCGCATAGATCTGCTGCCCGGCCGTTACGCGCAGCGCCGGCGCCAGCGTCAGACGGTGGGGCTCGTGGCCGTCGTCGGGCTCGTGCTGCTCCTGCTGCTGATCGTTTACTGGCTGTACTTGGGATCGCAGATCTCCTCGGCCAACGACGACCTGGCGGCCGCCCAGGCCATGAACACGCGTCTGCAGACCGAGATCAGCGGACTGCAGCAGTACGCGGACCTCGAGACACACGTCCAGCAGAAGGCCGCGGACCTTCAGACCGTCATGGCTAACGACGTCGACTGGCCGTCGATCATGACGGAGCTCGGCATGGTGATCCCGAGCTCCGTTCAGCTCACGACAATCACCGCGTCGGCCGGAGCTGCGGAAGGCGCCACGCCAACCGGGACCGAGACGGCGCCGGTGAGAGTAGCCAAGAACGCGCCGGTGGGACGGATCGACGTGCAGGGCCAGAGCCTGACCATGCCCGACGTGGCGCAGCTACTCGTTCGCCTTGCGACCGTGCCCGGGTTCCAGGCAATCTATTTGAACGACGCCACGTCGGGGCAATCGACGAGCACAACCTCGACGAGCACCACTACCCCCAACCTGATCTCGTTCGACAGCTCGGTAGAGCTGACTCAGGAGTCCCTCAGCGGACGCTTCCAGGAGACGAGCCCATGAACCTGAGCCCGCGCGCCCAGCTCATTGCGACCATCGCCGGCGTCGTGGTGGTGCTTTTGATCTTCTTTCTGTTCTTCCTCAAACCGCGCCAGACAAGTCTCTCGGACGCGCGTGCCCAGGTGGATTCCGAGCAGGCTACGACGCAGCAGCTCAGCACCCAGCTCGCGCAGCTCAAGAGCATCAAGGCCAACGCCCCCCAGCTTCGCAATCAGCTCGCCAAGCTGAACGGGGCGGTGCCGGACAACGACCAGATCGCCGGCTTCATCCTCCAGGTGCAAAAAGAGGCAGACAAGGCGGGAGTGGACTTCGTCCAGGTCACGCCCGCGGCGCCCGCCATTCCCCCTGAGGGGACCTCGCTCGGCCAGGTCGGCGTCACGATCGCGGCCGACGGAAGCTACTTCTCGCTCCAGGACCTCGTCAATCGTATCTACCACTTCAAGCGAGCCCTGCGGGTAGACACGCTGACCATGGCAAGCCAGCAGTCGACCTCCGGCACGACGGGCACCAGCGCGACAAGCTCGGGCCCGGCGACCATCAACATGCAGTTGGGCGTGCGCATCTTCTTCCAGCCGCCGCCGGGGGCAGCCCCGATCGCAGGCACCAGCGGCACCACGGTGGCCCCCACCCCCACCCCCAGCCCCTCCGGCTGAGCCGGTGGACATCTGGCCTCAGAGACGGCCGCGGCGACGGACGCCGAATCTCGTGGCGCTCCTGCTGGTGGGAACCATCTTCGTGATTCCAATCGGAGCGTGGCTGCTCTTTGACTCCTTCGGGGCGCCGGGGGCAAGGCGGGCCGCCCCGCGCGCCGTCCTCCATCCCGCACCGGCGTCGGTCAGGCTGCCCCACATCGCGGTGCCGCGCCGCGCCCATGCGGGGACGGGCCCGGCTCCGGGCACGGATCCCTTCAGAGTCGATCAGGCCCCGACGGGATCGTCCCAGCCCACGGTCACAGCGACGCGCCGTCACCACCACAAGCGTGCTCGCAGCCGGCCCGCGAGCGGGCCTCAGCGGGTAGAGCTCATCGACGCCTTTGGCTACGGCAGCGACGAGCAGGCCAAGATCAGCGTGGACGGCCATCTCTACGACGTCCTCGAGGGGACGAGGTTTGCCCATTCCTTCACGCTGGTCGACGTGTGGCAGCCGTGCGCCACGATCCTGCAGGGCGCCTCGACCTTCCAGCTGTGCGAAGGCGACGGCACCACCCGCTGACGAGGCGTCACCCGCTTCTGCTGGGCGCGCTGCCGCCTTAGGGGCGTCTTTCGATAACAGCTTTGCTATCATGAGCGTATGACGGCAGCCGTTGCCCTCCTGGCAGCCCGTCGCCGGGCCGGACTAACCCAGAGGGAGCTCGCGACCGCAGCAGGCGTCTCCCAGCCGGCTATCGCGCGTGTCGAGAGCGGTGCGGTAACGCCGCGGGTCGACACGCTGCAGCGGTTGCTGGCGGCCTGCGGTGCCACGCTCGAGGTCCTCCCGCGCCTGGGTGACGGCGTGGATCGCACGTCGCTAAGGCAGATGCTGCGGTTGTCACCGCTCGAGCGATTGTTGAGCGCAGCACAGGAAGCCGCCAACCTCGATCGTTTCGATGCCGGACGCCGCTAGCTTCGATCCGCTGGGCGCGCTGCGGACCCTCGTGCGTCACGGGGTGGCTTTCGTCGTGATCGGCGGCATTGCAGCCCGCTTGCACGGATCGCCCACGGTCACCAACGACCTCGACATCTGCTACGAGCGCTCCGAGGCCAACTTCGAGCGCCTGGGCGCGGCGCTCGTCGAGGTGGACGCCTACCCCAGAGGCGCGCCGCCCGGCCTACCGTTCGTGGCGGATGCAGCAACGCTTGCCGGCGGCGATCGTTTCACTCTGCAAACCACCGCCGGAGGGCTCGACTGCCTCGGGACGCCCGCGGGAACGAGGGGTTACCAGGACCTCACTGCCAACGCCGAACGCTGGAAGATCGCCGAGGGTCTCGAGGTCCAGGTCACGGCGCTGGCGGACTTGATCCGCATGAAGCGGGCATCGGGCAGGCCCAAGGATCGCATAGAGCTGGAGGTGCTCGGCGCGCTGCGCGACGAGATCGGGGAATGACGGTGCAAGGATGAAGCGATGACCCGGCTCCGCTATCTCACCGCAGGAGAGTCCCACGGTCCAGCCCTGGTGGCGATTCTCGAGGGGCTGCCGGCCGGCGTGCCCGTGTCGAGCGAGGCCATCGCAGGCGAGCTGGCGCGCCGAAGGCACGGATACGGGCGCGGGCCCCGCATGAAGATCGAGCGCGACGAGCTCACCATCCTCGCCGGAGTTCGGGCAGGTGTGACGCTCGGAAGTCCCGTGGCCATCCTCGTGCGCAACAGCGAGTACGAGCAGAAGTGGGCTCACGTGATGCCAATCGAAGGCGCTCCGGGGGGCCGCGCTCTCACCAAGCCGAGGCCCGGCCACGCTGACCTGCCGGGGATGCTCAAGTACGACTTCGACGATGCGCGCAACGTGCTCGAGCGCGCCAGCGCACGCGAGACGGCGGCGCGCTGTGCTATCGGCTCGGTGGCCAAGTCCTTACTGGCTGCCGCAGGGGTGGGCGTCATCTCCCACGTCATCCGCATCGGCGACAGCGCGGTGCCGCCGAATGCCCCCTCTCCCGGGCCTGGTGACCTTGCCGCCGTGGACGCATCCCCCGTGCGCTGCTTCGATGCCGCAGCCTCTGTGGCAATGGCCGCGGCGATCGACGCCGCGGGGGCCGATGGCGATTCACTCGGCGGCGTAGTCGAGGTGATCTGCGAGGGTCTGCCGGCGGGCATCGGCTCGCACGTGCACTGGGATCGCAAGCTGGATGGGCGGCTTGGCGGCGCGCTCATGTCCGTGCCCGCTATCAAGGGAGTCGAGGTAGGGGACGGGTTCTCCGGCTCGGCCCGGCGCGGCTCTGCCGCTCACGACGAGATCGAGCAGGGCCTCGGGCGCGTTACCAACCGTTCGGGGGGGCTCGAAGGTGGGATGACCACCGGTGAGCCGCTGGTCTTGCGTGCGGCGATGAAGCCGCTCTCGACCCTGAAGCGGCGCCTAGGCACCGTCGACATGAGAACGGGTGCAGGGGCTCAAGCGTTTCAGGAGCGCACCGACACCTGCGCAGTCCCTGCGGCCGGCGTGGTGTGTGAGGCCGTGGTGGCCCTGGTGTTGGGTGACGCGCTGCTCGAGAGCTTCGGCGGCGACACGCTCAGCGACTTCGAGCGCGCCCTTCGAGCCTACCGGCAGCGCATAGCCGGGCGCGCCGGCGGACGATGAGCGCGCAGAGCCATCCCGGGGCAGTGGGCGCCGAGCCCCGCCCGGAGCCCGCCATGGTGGTTCTGGTCGGCTTCATGGGCGCGGGCAAGTCGACGGTGGGGGCCCTTCTAGCCGCGCGCCTGGGGGTGCACTTCCTCGACGTCGACGAGGAAGTCACGAGGCTGGCTGGCCGGGGGGCCGAGGCCATCTTCGCAACCGAGGGGGAAAAGGGCTGGCGGACGCGCGAGCGGGCCGCCGCCGGAGCGGCACTGCGGGCCGCCACGGGTGTAGTAGCGCTGGGGGGAGGAGCGCTGACGGATGGGACCACGCGCGCCGCTCTCGCCGGCCGGCGCGTGGTCCACCTCGCCGTGTCCCTTCACGAGGCACTGCGCCGGATCGGCGATCCCGCAAGCCGTCCCATGCTGGCCGGCTCGGACCCGGCGGCTCTGTACGCGGCGCGCACGACCACCTACGAGGACGTGGCAGACACCACAGTGGACACCGATTGCCGCACGGCCGAGGAGGTGGTGGACGCCATCGCCGGCGATGACGGTGGCACCAGGCAGATCGTGCTGCGCCCCGCGTCGGGGCCCTGCGCCATCGTCGTCGGCTCCGGGCTTCTCGATGCGCTCGACCGCCATCTACCCGAGCTCGCCGGGGCTCGCAGTGCGTTCGTCGTCACGCAGGCGGGTCTCGAGGACCTTGCCGCGACGGTGAGGGGGGCGCTCGAGCGAGCCGGACTCGCTCCGCACCTTCTGTGCGTCCCGGACGGAGAGGAGGCCAAGACTCTGCCCGTCGTGCAGCGTCTCTACGGCGAGCTTGCGGCGCAGCCGGCCCGGCGTCGCGACCTGGTAATCGCCGTCGGAGGAGGAGCCGTCACCGACGTCGCAGGTTTCGTCGCTTCGACCTTCGTGCGCGGCATGCGGCTGGTCAACGTACCGACGACGCTCCTCGGTCAGGTGGATGCCGCCATCGGCGGCAAGAACGGAGTCAACCTCCCCGAGGCGAAGAATCAAATCGGGACGATTCACCAGCCGCGCGCGGTTGTGTGTGACGTCAAGGCTCTTGCGAGCTTGCCCGAGGCAGAGCTGCGCAGCGGTCTTGCAGAGGTCGTGAAGTACGGGTTCATAGCGGACCCTTCGCTGCTTGATCTCGTCGCCGGCAAGGCTGCGGCGATCTTTTCTCGCGACGAGGAGGTCCTCATCGAGATCGTCACTCGTTCGGTTCGGATCAAAGGCCGCATCGTTGTGCAGGACGAGCGCGAGCACGGGCAAAGGGAGCTTCTCAATTACGGTCACACGGTGGGGCATGCAATCGAGCAAACGCTTTCTTATGCCGGCGGCATCCGCCACGGCGAGGCAGTCGCGCTCGGTATGATGGCTGCCGCTTACCTTGCGCACGAGATGGGCAAGCTGGACGAGGCCTCGGTAGCTTTGCACCGCGAGGTTCTGAGCGCCCTCGGGCTCCCGGTGCGTCTGTCTGTGAGCCTCGATTCACTTGAGCATGCT
Organism: Actinomycetota bacterium; assembly: GCA_038254435.1. Taxonomy (GTDB): domain Bacteria; phylum Actinomycetota; class CADDZG01; order CADDZG01; family WHSQ01; genus JBBSGD01. The sequence continues at coordinate 26,899 of JBBSGD010000001.1, read as the reverse complement.
CTCACCCGCGACAAGAAGTACCGGGACGGCCAGCGCTTCGTGCTTCTCGACGAGCCGGGGCGTGCCCACGTGGGAGTGAGAGTGCAACGCGGGGCACTCGTGCGCGCAATCGAAAGGATGAACGAATGAAGGCGCTGGTGATACATGGACCAAACCTCAACCTGCTGGGCACGCGCGAGCTATCCGTGTACGGAAAGGTAACGCTGACGGAGGTAGACGAGCTGCTGGCTGCGGAGGCGGCTGCACTCAGCGCCCAACTCGATGTTCATCAGAGCGCGCGGGAAGGCGAGATCATCGAGCTCCTCCATTACGGGATCGGCGATGTCGACGGAGCGCTGCTCAATCCCGCGGCTTACGCACACACGAGCCGGGCAATCGCAGACGCGATTCGCGCTGTCCCTTTTCCCGTGATCGAGGTGCATTTGTCAAACATCCACGCACGCGAGCCGTGGCGGCGCGAATCGGTCACGGCCGAGGCTTGCGCCGGAATCGTTGCAGGGTTTGGTGCGAGCAGCTACGCGCTGGCGCTGAAAGCGCTCGACGGGTTGCTCGAAGGCTAGAGGTCAAAGGAGAAGCGATGGACTACGAAGGACGTCTTGCACGGGTAATAGATGGGCTCGACGACAATGAAATAGACGCGCTGTTCGTCACCGACCTCACAAACGTGCGTTACCTGACCGGTTTTTCGGGCACCAACGGGCAGCTCCTCATTAGCTCCAATGGGGCAGTCTTCTTCAGCGACCCGCGCTACGAGGCGCGTGCTGCCGACCTCGTCAAATCGGCAGAGATAGTCATTTATCCGAACCGGCTGCGTGACGTGCTGCTGCAGCGGGTAAAGGGGGAATCCGCCAAGCGGCTCGGGATCGAAGCGTCGTCGGTCACGCTGGCGGAGCGCGACGATCTCGCCGAGCATCTCGATGACATCGAGCTGGTGGCCACCAAGGGCGTGGTAGAGGACCTGCGCCGCTTCAAAGAGCCGGCCGAAGTCGATCTCATCAGGCAGGCGATTGCCTTGTCCGACGAAGCCTTCTCGTGGATCCTTGACCGGCTGGCCCCCGGCCGTCGTGAGCGCGACATAGCGCTCGACCTCGAGGTGCACATGCGCTCGCAGGGAGCCGAAGCGACCTCGTTCGAGCCCATAGTCGGCTCCGGTCCCCTGTCTGCGCACATCCACCACACCGCCTCGGACCGGCCCCTTGCCACGGGCGACCTGGTCTTGATGGACTTCGGCGCACAGGTGCAAGGCTATTGCTCGGATCTGACTCGGTCAGTCGTCCTCGGGTCGGGGACACAGGAGCAGAAGGCGCAGTACGCCACCGTCCTGGCGGCCCAGAAGGCAGGCATCGAGGCACTCGGCCCGGGCGCATCCGGCCGCGTTGTCGATGGCGCAGCGCGCGCCGTCATCGCCGAGGCCGGGCACGCCGATCATTTTGGTCACAACCTTGGTCACGGAGTCGGCCTCGACATCCACGAAGCGCCTCGCCTGGGAGAGACATCCGAGGACGATCTGGGCGCAGGGGACGTCGTGACGGTAGAGCCGGGCGTCTACCTCGTGGGCTCAGGGGGCATCCGCATCGAAGACTGTGTTCTCGTTACGGACGGCGGAGCCGAGGTGCTGGGAGGCGCCCCGAAGGCGGAGCTGATCGCCATAGGGAGCGGTGCGTGATCTCAACCAACGACATGCGGCCGGGTCAGACCCTCGACATAGGCGGCGGGCTCTTTACGATAATCGAGTACCAGCACGTAAAGCCCGGCAAGGGCCAGGCCTTCGTCAAGACCAAGCTCAAGAACGTCCGTTCGGGCGCGGTCACCGACAAGACGTTTCGGGCGGACGAGAAGGTCAACCTTGCCGTTCTCGACAAGCGCGCCATGCAGTACCTCTACGTGGACGACGCGGGGCTCGTGTTCATGGACAGCGAAACGTACGAACAGATGCACGTGGATCCCGGCCTTCTCGGTGAGGCTCGTAGGTTCCTCAAGGACGGCACGGTGTGCATCGTCCCGGTGTACGAGGGGACTCCCGTGGGGGCCGAGATGCCCGTGACCCTCGAGCTCGCCGTGACCGACACCGAGCCGGGTTTCAAGGGCGACCGGGTGGGGGGCGCCCTCAAGCCGGCGACACTCGAGACGGATGCGGTGGTGCATGTCCCGCTCTTCATCGAGAAGGGCCAGAAGATCAAAGTCGACACGAGGACGGGCAACTACCTGTCACGTGCCTGACCGGAGGTCGCCCGGCAGCAATTGACCTCGCGTACCCCGTCCGCAAAACCTTGTGGTGCACCTGGTGCACCTGGTGCACGAGCTGTGGTCTGCACGACACGGCTCGCATACCCCGGGCACAGACGTGCTACCCACCTTTGTCCGCAAACTTGCGCCTCCCGCCGGTGAATGGACAGACAACCACTCGCGGCATGCACCACGTGCACGGCATGCACCACGTGCACGGCATGCACCACGTGCACGGCATGCACCACGTGCACGGCATGCACCACGTGCACCGCATGCACCAGCACGCCGGCGAGCGTCCAGGGCCACGCACAACGCCGGCCCCCGCTCTGGAAGGACAGGTCTACGCCCCGAAGTCGCGCGATGATCGGGGAGTGATCACGACCACGGGATCGGCAAGCTGCCCGGATTCTCTAGCCTTCGCCCCCGAGGGGCCCTGAGCTGTGGCGCCCACCCATAAGTCGAGACGAGCCGCGCGCAGGCTGGCAATCGATGTTCTCTACGAGGCTGAGATACGCGACGAGCTGCCGCTAGAGGCATGGGGCGCACGCAGCTCGCAGGGTTGGGTGCTGGCCGAGACGGGCGATGATGCAGGGGCGCCGCAGGGAGGAAGCGAGCCGGCTGCCGAGGCTCTCGGCTATGCGCTGGTTCTGGTCAAGGGCGTGCAGTCGAACGCCGCCGACATCGACATGACGATTGCCGGCTACGCAGACAGATGGGCGATAAAGAGGATGCCGGTGATCGATCGCAACATCCTCAGGGTGGCGATCTTCGAGCTGCTGTGGTGTGAGGACGTTCCGGTTGCCGTCGCCATCAATGAGGCAGTGGATCTCGCGAAGTCACTGTCGACTGAGGACTCGGGTCGCTTCGTGAACGGGGTGCTGGGCCGCGTGGCCCAGGAAGACGCAGAAGGCTGAGCCGGTCGCGGAGCTCGCGTGCCACGCGGGCGCAAGTCCGGTCGCGGATGCCCCGCCTCCCGGCCACGTAACCAGCATGACCGTAGGATGAGCGGGCCAATCAACGACAACGGGGGGTCTACGGCGTGACTCAGCTTTACTACGACGCAGTGGTCGTCGGGGGCGGACACAACGGCCTGACGAGCGCGGCCTGCTTGAGCCGGGCCGGACTGCGAGTGCTCGTCCTCGAGCGCAGAGATCAGATCGGAGGGGCTGCGGCAACCGAGGAGGTGTGGCCCGGCTACAAGGTATCGACGGCCTCGTACGTCGTCAGCCTTCTTCCCACGACGATAGTCAAGGAGCTGGAGCTAGCGCGGTTCGGGTATCACGTCTACCCGCTGGACCCCGCCTATTTCGCCCCCTTTGACGATGGCACCGGATTCTTGCTGTGGGACGATCCCTACGAGGCAGCAGCCGCCATACGCAAGATAGACAAGAAGGACGGAGACGCTTATCCGGAGTACAGCCGCTCTCTGGGCGAGCTTGCCGACATCATCCGTCCGCTTCTCATGAGGACTCCGCCGAACCTCAAGATCAAGTCGTTCGCAGACCTCAAGGAGGCGCTGTTCCTCGGACGCTACATGTTCGGCCATCGCCAGGACCTCGGCAGGCTCGTTGACCTGATGACGATGTCGTGTGCCGACTTCCTCGAACGTTTCTTTCACGACGAGCGGGTCAAGGGCGCGCTCGCGCCCGGCGGGGTGATCGGGATGTGGGGCGGGCCCATGAGCCCGGGCTCGGCTTACGTGCTCCTACACCACCGCATGGGTGAGGTCAACGGCGTCTCCGGCGGCTGGGGCTTCGTGCGCGGCGGGATGGGAGCCTTGTCGGCTGCCATAGCCGGAGCGGCGGAGGCCGCGGGGGCCGCCATAAGAACCGGTGCGAGGGTGGCCTCGATAAACGTGTCCGGCGGATGCGCAAGGGGGGTGACGCTGGCCGACGGAAACGAGATCAAGGCTGATGTTGTGCTGTCCGGCGCTCATCCTCAGACCACCTTCCTGGACCTCGTTGGCGAGGCGCAGCTGCCATCCGAGATGGTCGAGGAGCTGAAGGGATACCGCACGAGGAGCCCGTCGGCCAAGGTCAACCTCGCGCTGTCGGGCCTTCCCAACCTCACGGCTATGCCCGGGACCACCACCGGCCCCCAACACTCCGAGATCATGATCAGCCCCACGCTCGAGTATCTCGAAAAGGCTTGGGACGAGGTCAAGTACGGGCGCTTCTCAGAGCACCCGATGGTCGACGCAGTGATCCCGACGACCAAGGACGACACACTTGCGCCCGAGGGCAAGCACGTGATGACGTGCTTCGTGCAATACGTGCCCTATGAGCTCGCGACGGGAGCCTGGGACGACGCGGCAAGGGACGCGGTGGGCGACGGGGTAGTAGCGACAATCGAGCGCTTTGCCCCTGGTTTCACGGACCTGATCGAGCACCGTCAAGTGCTCACCCCATTCGACCTCGAGCAGCAGTTCGGTCTCATCGGCGGCAACATCTTCCACGGGGAGATGTCGCTCGATCAGCTGTTCTCTTTCAGGCCCGCGCAGAGCGCTGCGGGCTACCGCACGCCGGTGACCGGCCTGTACCTGTGCGGGTCGGGAGCGCATCCCGGCGGCGGGGTGATGGGGATCCCGGGCTACAACGCCTCCAAGGTGGTGCTGGCCGATGCCCGCCGGAAGCGCCGTTCCTACTCCCGTAGCAAGCCCGCTTCCAGATAGAGTTCGCTCAGGGGCCGCCGGCGTACGCGGGCGGCTCGAAACGAAAACCACGGGGAGGAACGTTATGAGGCCGGTAAGGCTTGGCGGCGCCGCAGTGGTGGTAGCCGTGGCGCTGGTGGCGGCGGCCTGCGGAGGCGAGACGACCGGTCCCGCAGGATCATCGGGCGGCGGCAACGGGGACCTCTTGTCGCAAATCAAAGACCGCGGCACCCTGGTGGCCTCAACCGACCCCGCCTACCCGCCGCAGTCCTTCCAGAGCAAGAGCGGAGGCTACGAGGGCTTCGACATCGACGTCATCAAGGAGATAGCCACGCGTCTGGGGGTCGAGGTCAAGTACGTGACTCCCTCTTTTGATGCCATCACCGCCGGATCGTGGAACGGCCGCTGGGACATCAGCGTGGGCTCGGTGACAATCACCCCCGAGAGAAAGAAGGCGCTGCTGTTCACACCGCCCTACTACTACACTCCCGCCGCCGCCGCGGTGAACAGCGACAACACCGACATCCAGAACCTCGCCACCGACCTCGACGGCAAGAAGATCGGTGTGTGCTCGGCGTGCAGCTATGAGTCCTACCTCAAGCACGACCTGGCGCTGCCCGGCGAGAAGGTCGACTACGTCATAGACCACCCGCAGATCCAGACGTACAACACCGACACGACGGCGATTCAGGACCTGTCGCTCGGCGATGGAGTCCGCCTTGATGCGGCGATGTCGGCACTTCCCACCTTGCAGCAAGCGATCAAGAACGGCGAGAACATCAAGATCGTCGGCCAACCGCTTTTCTACGAGCCCCTCGGCGTAGCTGTCGACAAGAGCTCGGCAGCGGACCCCACGTCTTTCTACGACAAAGTGAGCCAGATCATCCAAGACATGCACAAGGACGGCACGCTTACGAAGCTGTCCAAGAAGTGGTACGACGGCACCGATCTCACCGTCAAACAGTGACCGGCTGACCGGAGTCGCGATGCAGGTCGAGAGCTCGGCCCACGACGCCACCGCCGCGAGGGTGCCCGGCGGGTGGAGGGCGCGTGCCCGTTCCTCGAGCCGGCTCAAGCTGTTGGGTGTTTACGTCGCCATCGCAGCGGCGGCGGTGTGGATAGCGACCAGGTTCGGATTAGACGTGCACTTCATCCGCGAGTGGCTCCCCTACATCATCAAGGGAGTGCCGCTGACGCTGCTGATCTCCGTCGCGGCGATAGCCCTTGCGATTCCCCTGGCCCTCTTCGGAGCGCTCGGTCGCCTGTCCACCAACGCGCTGTTCAACGCTCCTGCCAACTTCTACGTCTCCTTCGTGCGCGGTACCCCGCTAATCGTCCAGATCTTCTTCATCTACTTCGGGCTGCCCCAGCTTGCCCTCGCGCCCGGGAGCCCGCCATGGCTCCAAAAGGTCCTGATTCTCAACATCGTGACCGCCGGAATACTCGCGCTCGGAATCAACTACGGAGCGTACATGACCGAGATCTTCCGGGCCGGCATCCAGTCGGTGGGACACGGCCAGCTGGAGGCCGCCCACGCGCTCGGCATGAGCGGCCGGCAGACCATGCGGCGTATCGTGCTGCCGCAGGCGATTCGGGTGATCATCCCGCCGTGCGGCAACGAGTTCATCGCCATGCTCAAGGACTCGGCCCTGGTCGGTCTCGCCGGCACACAGGAGCTGTTCTTTCGTGCCTCGACAATCGGCAGGCAGACCGCCCATGGGTTCGAGACCTTCGCGGTAGCGGCGGTGATCTACTGGATCATGACGTCGATATTTTCCTTTTTCCAGGTGAGGCTCGAGCGGCGTATGGCGCGGGGCTTCGTGCGAGAAGGCGGCCATGCCCACTGACCCGATCATCAGGATCGAGTCGCTCGACAAGCACTTCGGCAAGCTCCACGTGCTGAAGAACGTGGAACTTGAAGTCGAGGTGGGGGAGGTGGTGGTGGTCTTCGGGCGCTCGGGGTCGGGCAAGAGCACGCTGCTGCGCTGCATCAACTGGCTCGAAGAGCCGACCGGCGGAATCATCGAGGTCGACGGGATCAGGCTCGCCGCAGGAGGCTCGAGCAGGGGCCGCCGCGAGGCGATCCGCAACATCAGGACCAGGACGGGGATGGTGTTCCAGGACTTCAACCTCTTCCCCCACCTGAACGTCATCGAGAACGTCATCGAGGGCTGCGTCACCGTCAAGGGCGAAGCGCGTGCCGAGGCTATCCAGCGCGCCGTTCAGCTTCTCGAGCGGGTCGGGCTGTCCGAGAAAAAGGACGAGTACCCGATTCGCCTCTCGGGCGGTCAGAAGCAGCGCGTAGCGATTGCGCGCGCCCTTGCCATGCGGCCCCAGATCATGCTCTTTGACGAACCGACGTCGTCACTTGATCCAGAGCTCATCGGGGGGGTGCTGGCGGTAATGAAGAACCTCGCGCAAGAAGGCATGACCATGGTCGTCGTCACCCACGAGATGGGATTTGCAAGGGAGGTGGCCGACCGCATGATCTTCATGCACGAGGGCGAGCTCGTCGAGCAGGGCCATCCCCGGGACATCATGACAGCGGGCGCTCGAGACGCCCGCACACGCCGGTTCCTCGAAGCGGTCCTGTAGCCAAACTGCCAAGAGTTGGGCGCGACCGGCCTCGACGCGCTAGTCTCCCAGGGACAGTTCGGTAGTCCTCCGGGGCGGCAGAGGCGATGCGCTGGTGCTGAGCGCCTGGGGGACCGTACAAGGAGGTGGGGTTTGCGGACGGCGCGCTTTCGATGGCGTTCGTGGTGGATAGTTGCGCTTCTCGTCACTCTGGTTGCGGCTTTGGGAGTGCCGGCAAGTGTGGCCGGGAACAAATCCCCGGCGAGCAAGAAGTCAGCATCTCGGGAAGTCGTTTCGGCTACCGAGAAGGGTGGGGGACAAGAGGGCGAGCACATAATGGAGCGGGCGCAGCAGGAGTCGATAGCTCGCACCGCGCCCGGTACCTCGGTGAGCGCAGCGGCATTCGCCGCAGCACGGGCAGATGCAAGGAACCTGCCTCGTGAGGGTGGAGCGTGGCGTCAGCTGACCACCCAGGGGTATCAGAACGACTCCACGAGATACCGCGATCCGGTCTTCTCGAACTCGGGCGCCGGCTGGCGGCTGAGCTCGGGCCGCATGACCGCTCTTGCGGCGTGGCGTGGGGTGATTTGGGCCGGCGCCGCCGACGGCGGCGTGTGGAGATCCTACGACCGAGGCGATCACTGGGCGCCGATGTCGCGCGGGCTCCCGAGCCAGTCCGTGGGGGCGCTCGCTGCGGCGCGCGACGGATCGATCTACGTGGGGCTCGGAGAGGCCAACACTTCCTCCGACTCATTCAAGGGCGAGGGCGTCTATCGCCTCGCGCGCGGTGCGAGCAAGTGGCAGCGTGTGGGCGGCACCGAGTTGCTGAGCTCGACCATCTATCGGGTCTACATCCACACGCCTGATTTTGTGTTTGCGGCAACGAGTCGCGGCTTATGGCGCCACCATCTGGGGACGAACTCGGGATCATGGACGCGCGTCCTGCGACCCGACCCCAACCCGACGCACTCTCCATATCGCACCTCGCACATCACCGATGTGACGACGCGGCCCGGTAGCCACGGCAAGGTGGTTCTGGCGGCGCTCGGCTGGCGCGGAGGGACGCTGCCCTCGGACACGAGCTACAACGGCTTCTACGTGTCGCACAACCGCGGCGCAGCCGGTACCTTCAGCCGCATCGTGCCGCGCGGTGATATCGACGCATCGGACATCGGGCGGACGACCTTTGCGAAGTCCCCCGGAAGCTCGTCGATCTACGCGGTCGTCGAGTCCCCCAAGCGCCTCGTCGCCCCGGTCGCATCTGAAGGCTTCTCAAACCTTCAGGGCGTCTATGTGTCGCGCAGCGGGAAGCCGGCGGGTCCCTGGACCCTTTTGGCTACGCCACAGGAGCTGTCGGAATCCGGTTCCTCGATCACGCTCGATTTCTTCGGGGCCTATCCGGGCATTCAAACCTGGTACGACCAATACATTCGCGTGGACCCGCGTAACCCGAAGCATGTCTACCTCGGGCTCGAAGAGGTCTTCGAGTCGAACGACTCGGGCAACACGTGGAAGGCGATTGGTCCTTACTGGAGCTTTGGCCGGCCGTGCTATCACGGCGGCGTCTATGACTGCCCGGCGACCACTCACCCGGACCAGCACGCCATTGCCTTTGCAGGCGGGCGCGCCTACATCGGAAACGACGGCGGGGTATACCGGCGCTCGACAAGCGATCACCGGTACGGTGGCTGGACCGACACCAACCGGACGCTTCACACGCTCCAGTACTACTATGGAGGTGTCGGCAAGGTGGCCGGCGGACCGGCCTACTGGGGCGGCACGCAAGACAACGGGGTGTCACTGCTGCGGCCGCCGTACAAGACGATGTTCTCGCCGTTCGGCGGCGACGGGGGCGACATGATCGTTGACCCCAACAACGGGAATCGTGCCGTGGTCGAGTATGTGTACCTCGACATGGCATCGACTACCGACGGCGGGAAGAGCTTCCGCGAGATATCGCCGTCTTGTTCGGCCTTCACCTACACTCCCGACCCGTGCGATCCGGCACCACGCTTCATCGCTCCTTTCCGAGCGGATTCGCACAACATCAACCACTGGGTCGCCGGGGGCCAGTACGTGTGGCAGACCTACAAGGGGTGGGGGACGACGTGCTCCAGCACAGCTTGCGACTGGAAGCCGGTGCACGACACGGGCGCAGGGCATTCGATCACCGCTCTCGCCGTGAACGGCTCCACTACCTACGCGGCATGGTGCGCGACGGGACCGAGCTGTAACCCCGCGCAGGGCTTCCCCTTTGGTTCGGGCATCGATACGAACTACGGAGGCAAATGGCACAGGATAAACGCGCCCAAGCTGCCAAACCGCTACATCAATGCCATCACGGTCGACCCGAATAACCGTGCGCACGTCTTCGCGGTGTACGGGGGGTTCTCGCGTCGGTGGATACCGGCGGCCGGGACCGGCCATGTGTTCGAGTCGCGCAACGGCGGCAGGACGTGGCGTGACGTGAGCGGCAACCTTCCGGATGCACCGGGCGACGACCTGGTCGTGTCGGGACACAAGCTGGTGCTCGCAAGCGACGTCGGCACTTTCGTGTCGAACATGGCGGCGCCGGCCCATTGGTCCCGTTTCGGCCGCGGCCTGCCCAAGGTCGTGACCTGGGACCTGACCCCGGCGCCGGATGGCTCGCTCGTCGCGGCAACGCACGGACGAGGCCTGTTCAAGATCGCAGCGCCGCGAAGGTAGCGCCGAACGAGTAGGCGCGAGTCACGAAGGGAGCGAGAAGGGCGGCCGCACGGGTCGCCCTTCTCGCGTCGCGGATAAAGCCTCGTCCTCCGAGTGGAAGTCGTTGAGCGCGGCGCCCGGGCGGTGTAGCCTGTGACAAGAACCGTCCTTTAACCCGGCTCTGAGAGGCCGGAAAGGAGTGACTCGTGACTGTCCCCGCGCACGCCGGCCACCCGGCGAGTAGTTATTTCGCCGCAGCGCTTCGCCTCCCCGTGGGAGGCGTTTTTTTGTGAGATCCGCCGCAGACTCAACGGGGCAGCGCTCCGAGGACTTCTTGGTCAAGGCCCGGGTCATGGAGAACGATGAGGTCACGCGAGCCCTGACCCGCATCGCCCACGAGATCGTGGAACGCAACAAGGGCACGAACGACCTCGTGCTCGTGGGGATCAGGACGCGCGGTGCGCCCCTCGCCGATCGGCTGGCGGCGGCGATAGCTTCGTTCGAGGGAGTCGATCTCCCGTCCGGCGCGCTGGACGTTTCTCTGTACCGTGACGACGTCTCGCTGCGGGGCCCCCGGAGCCTCGAATCGACCACCGTGCCCCCGGACCTCGACGGGAGGGTGGTGGTGCTGGTCGACGACGTGCTCTTCACCGGGCGCACGATCCGGTCGGCTTTCGATGCGCTGCTCGACCTCGGGCGGCCACGCGCAGTGCGCCTGGCCGTGCTGGTCGACAGAGGCCACCGGGAGCTCCCGATCAGGGCAGACCACGTGGGAAAGAACCTGCCCACTGCGGCGCACGAGATCGTCAAGGTCCTCGTCACCGAGATCGACGGTGAGGACGCGGTCCTCATCGGCTCCGGCAAGGCGGGAGGCGCCCGATGATCAAGCACCTGTTGTCGATGGACCAGCTCGGGCCCGAGGACATCACCAAGATCCTCGACACCGCCGAGTCCCTGCGCCAGGTCACTGCGCGGCCGATCAAGAAGCTGCCCACGCTGAGGGGCAGAACGGTCTGCAACCTCTTCTACGAGGCCTCGACCCGCACAAGGATCTCCTTCGAGCTGGCGGCAAAACGGCTGTCCGCCGACGTGATCAACTTCTCCGCCGACTCCAAGTCTTCGGTAGCCAAGGGTGAGTCCTTCAAGGACACGGCGTGGACCCTCGAAGCCATGGGGGTAGATGCGATAATCGTGCGGCACGGCTCGTCGGGTGCGCCCCTGCAGCTGTCGAGGTGGGTGAAGGCAAGCGTCCTCAACGCCGGAGACGGGCAGCACGAGCACCCCACCCAGGCGCTTCTCGACCTTTTTTCGATCCGGGAGCGATTCAAGGACCTCAATGGGCTGAAGGTGGCGATCGTGGGGGACGTTGCCCACTCGCGCGTGGCGCGGTCCAACGTCAAGGGGTTCGTGACGATGGGGGCCGAGGTAACGCTCGTCGGGCCGCCCACCCTCGTTCCCCCCGAGGCTGCGCAGTGGGGAGCAAAGATCTCGACCTCTCTCGACGACGTCATCGGGGAGCTTGACGTCTGCTACTTGCTGCGGGTTCAGAAGGAACGCCAGGCGGAGCAGCTGTTTCCCAGCAACCGTGAGTATGCGGCCCTGTGGGGGCTCGACTCGCGCAGGGTCGCCCGTATGAAGCCCGAAGCGCTCGTCATGCACCCGGGACCCATGAATCGGGGCGTCGAGATCGCCGCAGACGTGTCCGAGCTTCCCCGCTCGATCGTGCTGGACCAGGTCGCCAATGGGCTGGCCGTGCGCATGAGCCTTCTCTATCTAATGCTCGGGGGGCGCGCCGAGGAAGTGGAGACGCAGTCGTGACCGACTACCTGATCACCAAAGGGCGCCTCGTCGACCCGGCCTCAGGGCGTGACGAGGTTGCCGACGTGCTCGTGCGAGACAGGGTGGTGGCCGGTATCGGCGCCGGCCTTGATGCCGGCGGCGCCGAGCTGGTGGACGCGTCGGGGTGCGTGGTGGCGCCCGGGCTCGTAGACATGCACACGCACGTCAGGGAGCCGGGCCGTGAGGACGAGGAGACGATCGCTACCGCGTCGGCGGGGGCCGCGGCGGGGGGCTACACCGCGATCTGCGCCATGCCCAACACGGACCCGGTGGCGGACACGGCTTCGGTCGCGGAGAAGGTGTGGGCACTCGGGCGTGAGGCGGGCCTCGTCCAGGTGGTTCCGGCCGGAGCCCTCAGCAAGGGACTCGAAGGCCGGCTCATGGCCGACATCGGCGAGATGTACGGGTCGCCTGCAGCCGTTCGTTTATTTACCGACGACGGGCACGGCGTGCAGAGCTCGTTGTTCGCCCGGCGGGCGATGGAGTACCTGCGGGGGTTCGGTGCCGTCTACGCGGAGCACTGCGAGGATGAAGCCCTCACCGCCGGGGGCCAGATGAACGAGAGCGCGCTCTCCCACGCCCTCGGCCTGCGCGGTATACCGGCGGCGGCCGAAGAGCTGATGGCGGCCCGCGACGTGGCCCTGTGTCGGCTCACCGGGTGCCGCCTGCACCTGCTGCACGTGTCGACGACCGGAACCATCGCCATTGTGAGGCGGGCGAAGGAGGAGGGGCTGCCCCTAACGGCCGAGGCGACTCCCCACCACTTCTCGCTCAGCGAGGAGCTGCTCGAGGGCTATGACCCGCTGGCCAAGGTGAATCCGCCCTTGCGGGGTGAAGCCGACAAGGAGGCGGTGATCGCGGGGCTTGCCGACGGCACTATCGACGTCATCGCGACGGATCACGCGCCGCACGCCCTCGAGGAGAAGGATCGCGAGATCGAGTTCGCGCCGCCCGGTCTCATCGGCCTCGAGACTGCGCTGGCGCTGACGCTGACCGAGCTGGTCGGGCCAGGGCGCCTGTCTATGGCAGCCGCGGTGAGCTGCCTATCGACGGCGCCCGCGCAGATCCTCGGGTTGCCCGGGCAAGGTGCGATCATCGAGGGCGCGCCGGCGAACCTCGTGGTCATCGACCCGGGGGCAGAGTGGACGGTTGATCCCGGGGCCTTCCAGTCAAAGAGCGTCAACACGCCGTTCGCGGGACGGAAGCTAACCGGCCGCGCGCGCGCGGTGTTCTTCGCCGGAACGCTTACCGCGGCCGCGGGCAAGCCGGTTCACGGGGCGCTGTTGTGACCGGTGCAGGCGCTCTCGTAGGGTCCGGCCCCCCGGCGCTGCTTGCGCTGCAAGACGGCTCGGTATGGCGGGGCCGCGGCTTCGGGGCGTTGGCAACCGCGGCCGGGGAGGCCTGCTTCAACACCGGCATGACCGGCTATCAAGAGGTGCTTACCGACCCCTCCTACTACGGCCAGATAGTGACCATGACGGCTCCGCACATCGGGAACACCGGTGTGAACCCGGACGACGATCAGTCGGAGCGGCCCTTCGTGTCCGGTTTCGTGGTGCGCGAGCTGTCCGGCCCCCACTCTTCGTGGCGGGCTCAGGGAGGCCTCGACGAGTACCTCGTGCGTCACGGCGTGCCCGCCCTCAGCGGGGTGGACACGAGGTCGCTGACCCGTCATCTGCGCAGCGCGGGGGCGATGCGGGCGGCTCTGTCCACCGAGGTGCTCGACGCCTCAGACCTCGTGGACATCGCCCGGGACTCTCCTTCGCTCATCGGGCGAGACATCACGGGCGACGTGACCACGGCCGTCCCCTACGAATGGACGGCTGCAGATCTCGATCACCGGGCGCGCTGTGGCTATGCGTCCGGCAAGGAAGCGTCGCCCGCGACCGCGGCGCTCCTCAAGGACTGGCGCGGGCCGAGGTCCACTGTTGCAGCTATCGACTTCGGCATGAAGCGCAACATCCTCGATCTGCTCGTCGCCAGCGGCTTCGATGTCACGGTGATGCCTGCGCATACGGGCGCGAAGGAGATCCTGCAGGGGGGATTCGACGGCGTCTTCCTGTCCAACGGGCCCGGAGATCCGGAGCCGGTGTCGGCGGGCATCGCCACGGTCCGGTCCCTGCTCGGCCGCCGGCCCATCTTCGGGATCTGTCTCGGGCACCAGATCCTCGCCCTGGCGGCCGGGGGCGCAACCTACAAGCTGCCGTTCGGCCATCGCGGCGCCAACCATCCCGTGCGAAGGCTCGGGTGCGAGCGCGTCGAGATCACCTGCCAGAATCACGGATTCGTCGTCGACGAGGCATCGCTAAAGGGAACCGGGGCCCGCCTTACGCACGTGAACCTCAACGACCACACGGTGGAGGGGTTCGAGATGCCCGGCCTTGCCTACTCGGTTCAGTACCACCCCGAGGCGGGGCCCGGCCCGCATGATTCGCGCTACCTGTTCGAACAGTTCCGCACGCTCATCGCTCGTTTCGAGCCGGCTCACGTGAGCGCGGCCGGGTAGCGGGGTAGCGTGCGGATCACACCGAGAAAAGGAGGATGAATGGGACGAGGGGACCGCAAGGTCACTCGCTGGAAGAAGGACCGCCAGCGCAAGAAGCGTGCAAGAGAGCAGCGCAAAGCTCAGGCCAAGGGCTCTGCCAGGCGTTGATGTGTACGGGATTCGCTCTCGCCATAGACCACGTCAACGTGAGTGCTCACGTCGAGCACGCGACGCGATTCGGGGCCGGCCGCGCTGCTACACCCGTGACCCGGCCGGCAACCGCATGGAGATAGTGCACTACGAGGATCATGCCTAGGCGCGACGATCTTCACTCGATCCTTGTCATCGGCTCCGGTCCGATCGTCATAGGGCAGGCTTGTGAGTTCGACTACTCGGGAGTCCAGGCGTGCCGGGCCCTCAAGGCGGAGGGCTACAGGGTGGTCCTCGTCAACTCCAATCCGGCGACGATAATGACAGACCCGGAGTTCGCCGACGCCACTTACGTCGAGCCCATCACGCCCGCCTACGTAGCCAGGGTCATCGAACGTGAGCGTCCGGACGCGTGCCTGCCGACCCTCGGGGGCCAAACCGCCCTCAACGTCGCCATGGACCTTGTGACCTCAGGCGTTCTCGAGTCCAACGGGGTCGAGCTCATCGGCGCCGGCGTCGAGTCCATCCGCCGGGCCGAGGATCGCCGCCTGTTCAGGGACGTCATGCAGGCTTCGGGGCTCGATGTCCCGCGCGCCCGCTTCGCCTATTCGGTAGAAGAAGCGCTGGGAGCCGGCCACGAGCTCGGCTATCCGGTCGTCGTGCGGCCTTCCTATGTGCTCGGCGGCGGGGGCTCGGGCGTCGTTCGCACTCCGGATCAGCTGCGCGCCATCGCAACCGAGGGCGTCCGCCTGTCGAGCATCGGAGAGGTCTCGGTCGAAGAGTCGTTGGCCGGGTGGAAGGAGTACGAGCTCGAGCTGATGCGGGATCGGAACGACAACGTGGTTGTCGTGTGCTCGATTGAAAACATTGATCCGATGGGGGTGCATACGGGCGATTCGGTAACGGTCGCGCCCGCGATGACTTTGACCGACGTTGAGTACCAGGCAATGCGCGACGACGGCGCGCGCGTAATGCGCGCCATCGGCGTCGCCACCGGCGGCTCCAACGTGCAGTTCGGTGTTGACCCCGCCTCGGGGCGGCGCGTCGTGATCGAGATGAATCCGCGCGTGTCGCGGTCCTCGGCCCTTGCGTCCAAGGCAACGGGCTTTCCGATCGCGAAGATCGCTGCGAAGCTCGCCGTCGGCTACAGCCTCGACGAGATCCCCAACGACATCACCAAGAAGACCCCCGCGAGCTTCGAGCCGTCCATCGACTACGTCGTCGTGAAGGTGCCCCGCTGGACCTTCGAGAAGTTCCCCGATGCCGACGCCATGCTCGGCACGAAGATGAAGTCCGTGGGCGAGGCGATGGCCATAGGCAGGACCTTCGCCGAAGCGGTGCAAAAGGCTTACCGTTCGCTCGAGAGGGACCTCGACGGTCTTGCGGGAGGACCGAGACTCGAGCGCGACGAGCTGCTCGCGCGGCTCGCGCGTCCGGCAGAAGACAGGCTGAGGCTTCTGGAAGCCGCACTGTACGCGGGAATCGACGAGGGCTCCGCGGCGCGCGCATCGCTCTTGGATCCGTGGTTCGTAGGGCAGATAGCGCGGCTCGCTCGAGCGCGCAGGGAGCTCGAAGAGCGCTCGCTCGAGGAACTCGACGCGACACTCCTGCGCGCCGCCAAGCAGCTTGGATTCTCGGACGCACAGATAGCCGCGGCGACCGGGGCGACGCAGTCGGCTGTCAGGGCGCGCCGAAAGGGCGTGGGCGTGCTGCCCGCCTACAAGACGGTGGACTCGTGCGCCGCCGAGTTCGCCGCCGACACGCCCTATTACTACTCCACCTACGACGAGCAGGACGAGATAGCTCCGGGCGGCGGACGGAAAGTGGTGATCCTCGGGTCGGGCCCCAACCGCATCGGGCAAGGCATCGAGTTCGACTACTGCTGTGTGCACGCGGTGTTCGCACTGCGCGACGCAGGCTACGAGACCATCATGCTCAACTGCAACCCCGAGACTGTGTCTACCGACTACGACACCTCGGATCGTCTCTATTTCGAACCGCTCACCTTCGAGGATGTCATGAACGTCGTCGAGCGGGAGCGGCCCGAGGGCGTCATCGTCCAGCTCGGGGGCCAGACCCCGCTCAAGCTTGCCGGCGCGCTCGAGCGCGCCGGGGTGCCCATCCTCGGTACTACGTGTGATGCCATAGACCGGGCCGAGGACAGGGAGCGTTTCGGGGATCTCGTTGCGGACCTTGCCCTGCCACACCCTCCAAACGGCGTCGCCCGTTCGGCTTCCGAGGCGCGTGCCGTGGCTCAATCCATCGGCTACCCGGTGCTCGTGCGCCCGTCCTACGTGCTCGGGGGCCGTGCCATGGAGATCGTGTACGAGGAGTCTTCTCTCGAGCGTTACATGACGAGCGCGGCGAAAGTGTCTCCTTCCCACCCGGTGCTGGTGGACAGGTTCCTCGAAGACGCCATCGAGGTCGACTGCGACGCGGTCTACGACGGAGCCGAGCTCTACGTCGGGGGGGTGCTCGAGCACATCGAAGAGGCGGGAGTCCACTCGGGCGACTCTGCCTGCGCCCTTCCCCCCTTCACGCTGGGCGAACGACAGGTGGCAGAGGTCATCGAGCACACCGAATCCGTGGCCGCCGCGCTCGGCGTGCGCGGGCTGATCAACATGCAGTTCGCGCTGCGCGACGAACGCGTTTACATCCTCGAGGCCAACCCGCGCGCATCCCGCACCGTGCCGTTCGTGTCCAAAGCGACCGGCGTGCCCCTTGCAAAAGTGGCGGCGCGCGTGATGATTGGAGCGACGCTCGCCGAGCTCCGCGCCGAGGGTCTCGTTCCAGAGCGCAAGGTGGGTCACGACGGCATCGCGCACGTGGCGGTCAAGGAAGCGGTCATGCCCTTCGAGCGCTTCCCGGGCGCCGACGCCGTACTTGGTCCGGAGATGCGTTCGACCGGCGAGGTCATGGGCATCGACGCGAACTTCGGGCTCGCCTTTGCCAAGGCCGAGGCCGCCGCCGGAGTAACGCTTCCCGTCAAGGGAACCGTGTTCCTGTCCTTTGCCGACCGCGACAAGAGAGCGGTGATCTGGCCGGCGAAGCGGCTCGCCGACCTCGGCTTCCACATCGCCGCTACCAAGGGCACGGCCAACGTGCTGCGACGCGCGGGTGTCGGTGTCGAGGTAGTCCCCAAGGTCTCGGGCGGCTCCTCTGCGGACGTGGCCAACGTCGCCGAGCGCATTGCCGCAGGCGAGATCGAGATGGTGTTCAACACCCCGTTCGGGCGAGGAGCAAGGACCGACGGCTACTACATAAGAGCCGCGGCCGTCGCGGCTGGTGTGCCGTGCATCACTACGATGGCGGGCATGGCGGCGGCCGTGCAGGGGATCGAGGCGCTGCTTTCGGCCAGGATCGAGGTCACCCCGTTGCAAGAGCACCTTGCCGGGTACGAGGCGCTGCGTCCGAATCCCGGAGTTGTCTAATGCTGATGGCGAGCGGCGAGGTTCTGTCGCACAAGAAGTACGGCGAGCACTACCATTCGCTTACCCTCGTGGCACCCCAGATCGGCGAGAAGTCACGCCCCGGGCAGTTCGTCAACGTCGCGTTGCAGCCCGACAACGCCCACATACTGAGGCGCCCATTCTCCGTTTATCGCATGCACAGGCGCGGTGGTTGGGCTTCGACCATCGAGATCGTCTTTGACATCAGGGGGGCGGGGACCAGCTACCTGTCCACGCTGCGCTCGCACGCCATCCTCGACATCGTTGGACCGCTCGGGCGGGGCTTCGCGCAGCCGCGCCGGCGGGCGCATTGCCTTCTCGTGGGCGGGGGCATAGGAGCGGCGCCGCTGTTCTATCTCGCCGACGATCTCCGCAACGAAGGCCATCGCGTCGATTTCGTCCTAGGCGCGCGCACCGCCGGCCTTCTCCTCAATGCGATCGACGTACGCCGCCTCGCCTCCGTCTACAGGATCACTACCGACGACGGCAGCGCAGGAGACGAAGGACGCGTTACGGACGTCTTGCCCGAGGTCATGGATCGTTGCGGGACCGAGGTCGTCTACGCGTGCGGTCCCGACCCGATGCTGGCAGCCGTGTCGCAGGTCTGCGTCGAGCGCAAGATCCCGGTGCAGGTGGCGGTAGAACAGCTCATGGCGTGCGGCTTCGGTGTGTGCATGTCGTGCGTGGTTCCCATGAGGCGCAAGCCGGACAAGGACGAGGAGCCGCACGAGGCGATGACCTACGCACGAGCCTGCACCGAGGGGCCCGTCTTCAACGGCGCCAAGGTGATATGGGATGTCTTCAGCGACGGCGGGGCAGAACCGCTTACCTCGGGCGAGGCCGAGCTGACACCCGCCGGGGTCGCCTATCGGCACGACGGTGTGGGGACCCCATCTGACGAGCACGCTCCGCCGGGCAACTGATGCCCAAGCCCCCGAACCTATCGATGAAGCTCGGAGACCTCGAGCTGAAGAATCCAATCCTCGTCGCGTCCGGCACCTTCGGAGCAGGGCGCGAAGGGGCCGCCTTCATCGACCCCGCCAAGCTCGGCGGCATCATCGTCAAGTCGATGACCCTCGAGCCGTGGACCGGCAAAGCAACGCCCCGCATGTGCGAAACGCCCTCGGGCATGCTCAACGCGATCGGGATCCAGAATAAGGGAGTGGACCACTTCATAACCGAGAGCCTTCCCTGGCTGCTCAAGAAGAAGGCGACGGTAATCGCGTCCATAGCAGGCAACACCGTAGAGGAGTACGTGAAGATCGCCGACAAGCTGCGCACCGGGGGGAGGGGTATTGCTGCGGTCGAAATCAACATTTCCTGTCCCAACCTCGAAGACCGTGACCTCATGTTTGCGCATTCCCGAAAGTCGACCAGCGCGGTCGTGGCGGCCGTGAGGAGCGCACTCGCGCGCGTCCCCGTCTTTGCGAAGCTGTCGCCCAACGTTACGTCTGTTAACGAGATCGCTGGTGCGGCTCTCGACGCCGGGGCCGACGGCTTGTCGCTCATCAACACCGTGCTCGGGATGTCCATTGATGTCGCCAGCCGCCGCCCAAAGCTCGCGGGAACGGTCGGAGGTCTCTCGGGCCCCGCCGTTCACCCCATCGCATTGCGCGCCGTGCACGATGCCCACAGCTCGTTTCCGGATGCTCCGATCATCGGACAGGGCGGGGTTACCGATGCGGACGGGGCGCTTCAGATGATGCTCGCAGGCGCGAGCGCGGTCGCGCTCGGCACCGTCAACTTCGTAAACCCGTGCGCCGCGCTCGACGTCACCCGCGACATCGCTTCCTACCTCGCCCATCACGACGTACCCGCGGCTGCGGATTTGGTCGGGGCAGTAAGGGTGGAGCTTTGACGTCCGGCCCGGGCGAGCTTGCGAGCCCCCTATGCGTCGCCCTGGACCGGCATGATGAGGACTCGATCATTCAGCTCGTCGACGCAACCGAGGACCATGCCGGCATGTTCAAGGTCGGCCTCACCGCGCTGCACTCGGTGGGTCCCCAAATCGTCACCCAAGTTGCCGCGCGCAAGCCGGTGTTCGTCGACGCCAAGCTGCACGACATCCCGATGCAGGTAGAGGGCGCTGCCGGTGCGCTTGCCGAGCTGGGTGCTGCTTTTGTGAGTGTGCACGCGTCCGGGGGCAGAGCGATGGTCGAGGCGGCGGTGCGCTCGTCGGGCAAGACGGTGGTGCTTGCCGTGACGGTGCTGACGAGCCTCGATGCCGCGGTGCTCGAAGACATGGGGCTGTGCCGGGGCATCGAGGAGATGGTGGAGCGTCTAGCGGTCCTCGCCCTCGATGCAGGGGCGGGCGGGCTCGTGTGCTCCTCCTTTGAGGTCGCGGCGCTGAGACGCAAGCTCGGCGCGCGCACGCAGGGCGGACCTCTCATAGTCGTCCCGGGCGTGCGACCCGCCGGGTGGGCGGCGGACGACCAGGCGCGCACGGCGGAGCCTCGCCGCGCCTTGAGCGACGGAGCCGACGTCCTCGTTGTCGGGAGGCCCATAACCGCCGCCGCCGATCCGGGTTCCGCAGCCGCTGCGCTCATTAAAGAGATCTCATGACGGGGAGCCCCACGAGCGAGGTGGAGGTGCGCGACGTGCTTGCCGAGCGGGGGGCAGTGCTCGAGGGTCACTTCCGTCTGTCCTCGGGCAGGCATTCGGACTTGTTCGTGCAGAAGTTCCGCGTCTTCGAGCGACCCAAGCTCACGCAACGCTTCGGGGCCGCTCTAGCGGACCGCTTCGAGGGCAAGTTCGAGGTTGTGGCAAGCCCCGCCGTCGGCGCCATACCGCTCGGGTTTGCGACTGCGCTCGCGGCGAACGTCCGCTTCGTCATGGCCGAGCGGGTGAACAACGCACTCGAGCTCCGGCGCGGCTTCACGCTGGCACCGCGCGAGAAGGTCCTCGTAGTAGAGGACGTGATCACCACCGGAAGCTCTGCCACAGAGGTGATCGACCTCGTTCGGGACGCCGGGGCCGAGCCCGTCGGGCTGGGGGTGCTCATCGACCGCGCCGACGAGACGCGGGGAAGCTTCTCGGTGCCGCTGCGGGCGCTCGCTACCGTGCCCTCGGCCTCCTACGCGCCCGAGGAGTGCCGTCTGTGCGCGGCGGGCGTGCCGCTCGACGATCCCGGGAGCCGGCGCCTGGCCTGACCTGCCGGAGGCCCCGTCCGGTGGGCGGCCCGCGCGGGCGCCGGGCAGGGCACTGGAGCCGCCGCCGTTGCGCGCCCGGTGCCGCCTGCCTATAATCCGGCGTATTCCGGGACCGGGTGCGCCCATGCTCGTGGCGTCCCCAATCGCTTACCGGCCCGGCCTTTTTCATAGCTCGTGCCACGCACCGTGCATCTACAAGGAGGACGTGCCGCATGCCTTTACCCCCTCCCCTTAGCGAGGAGCAGCGCAGACAGGCTCTGGCCAAGGCCGCAGTCGCACGGCGCCGGCGGGCCGAGCTGAAGGAACAGCTCAAGAGCGGCCGAACCACGCTGAAGGAGCTGCTCGAGCGCACGCACGACGAGGTGGTGGGCAAGATGAAGGTGACCACCGTCCTCGAGTCGCTGCCCGGCGTCGGCCGGGTACGGGCTCGCAAGCTCATGGAACGCCTCGACATCTCCGAGTCGCGCCGTATGAGGGGGCTCGGCGCAAAGCAGAAGGAGAACCTGCTCGGCGAGTTCAGCCGGCGATAGGGGCTCCCGGGTGACCGCCCCCCACGGCTCGGACCAGGATCCCCGCTCGGGGCGCAGGGGCCGCCTGTTCGTGATCTCCGGCCCCTCGGGAGCCGGCAAGGGGACGGTGGTGCAAAGCCTGATCGAGGGTCGGCCCGACCTCGTCCTCGCGGTGTCGGCCACGACCCGGCCCGCGCGGCCGGGCGAGCGCAACGGGGCCCAGTACCACTTCGTTCCGCTCGAGGAGTTCCTCGCGCTGGCGGACCAGGGCAGCCTCCTAGAGCATGCGCAGGTCTTCGGCAACTACTACGGAACCCTGCGAGCCCCGGTTGAGGAAGCTCTTGCCGGCGGACGCGACGTCGTCCTCGAGCTCGACATCCAGGGGGCCAAGAGCATCAAGCACGCGGTGCCGGACGCGGTCCTCGTGTTCATCGAGCCCCCCTCGATCGACGAGCTCATGCAGCGCCTGAAGCGCAGGGGAACCGAGGATCCGGCGGCCCTCGAGCGCAGGGTGCGATCCTCCTATGAGGAGGTCAAGGCCAAGAGGCTCTACGACCACGTCGTGGTGAACGACAGGGTGCAAGAAGCCGTGGAGCAACTCGTCCGTATACTTGATGGTTGAGCCACGAGAGAAGGGAAGTCATGATCGAGCCGAAGATCGAGAGTTTGCTCGAGGTAGCCGACTCCAAGTACACGCTGGTAGTGCTGGCGGCCAAGCGCAGCCGCCAGATCAACGCCTATTTCAGCCAGCTCGGCGAGGGCCTCGCCGAGTTCACGCCCCCGCAGGTGCCGGTGAGCCCGGATCGTGCTCCCAAGGCGCTGTCGCTCGCCCTCGAGGAGATCGAGCAGGGCAAGGTGTCCTACGAGCGCACTACCGACGGCATCAAGTAGCAACGGGGACATGGATTCCGGCGCGACTCAGCCCGAAGGCGCAGCCGCTCCGGTATCCGGCCCTTCGTCGCTGGAGGCCGTGCAGGGCCGGAGGATAGTTCTGTGCGTCACGGGGGGGATAGCTGCCTACAAGGTGGCTTACGTCGCCCGGTCCCTGACGCAGCTCGGCGCCGACGTGCGCGCCGTCATGACGTCGTCCGCCGAGCGCTTCGTGGGCGCACAGACCTTCGCCGCCCTGACCGGGAATCCCGTCCTCACAGACATCTTCGGTATCGGCGCCGAGACTCCTCACGTCGAGCTCGCCCGGGGCGCACGGCTCCTGCTCGTTGCTCCGGCGACGGCCAACGCGCTGGCCAAGATGGCCGCCGGCGTGGCCGACGACTTGTTCTCGTCGACGGCCCTTGCCTGCCGCTGCAGGGTGCTGGCGGCGCCGGCGATGCACACCGAGATGTGGGAGCATCCCGCAACGCGCGCCAACATAGCCACCCTGCAAGAGCGGGGCGTCGAGCTCGTCGGCCCCAAAGTGGGGCCCTTGTCCAGCGGGGACGAGGGAGCGGGACGCATGGCCGAGCCCGACGAGATAGTGCGCGCCGCGCTCGCCGTCGTGACGGCAGCGCAGGACCTCGCCGGGCGGCGTGTCCTGGTCACCGCGGGCGGTACGCAGGAGCCCATCGATCCCGTGCGCTTCATCGGAAACCGCTCCTCGGGGCGCATGGGGTTCACGATCGCCCGGGAGGCGCTGGCGCGCGGCGCCAAGGTGACCCTCGTTGCCGGGCCCACCAACCTGACCATGCCGGCCGGCATGGAAGTGCTTCCCGTCCACACGGCCGCCGAGATGCGTGACGCGGTCTTCGAGCGCGCGCCGCTTGCCGACGTGATAGTCAAGGCCGCCGCGGTCGCCGACTTCCGGCCCGATCGCTCGGTGCAGCGCAAGCTCAAGAAAGCAGACGGCCCTCCTGAGGTCAGCCTGCTGCCCACCGTCGACATCCTCGCCGAGCTGGGGGCCCAGCCCGAGCGGCGCAAGCCGGGTGGCGTGCTCGTTGGTTTTGCCGCCGAGACGGAGCCGGACCCGGCACGCCTCCGGGAGCTCGCGCTGCAGAAACGCGCCTCGAAGAAGGCGGACGTGATAGTGGCCAACGACGTCGGCAGCCTCGACTCGGGCTTCTCGGTGCCCACCAACCGGGCGGTGATCGCAGGTCCCGCGGGCGAAACCGATGCCGGCCTGGTCACCAAGGAGGCCCTGGCCAGGGCGCTCGTTGACGAGATCGTGCGGCTGCTCGAGCACGCGGAGAGGACAAACGCATAACGAGACGAGGATTCCTCCCGGAGGGTCGAGCCGGCGGGGCGCGAAGCGATCTGGTTGAGTGACTTAGGAAGGGGTGGACGCATGGCCGAGACGGGCGCAAAGAAGCGGGCAGTAGCCGAGATCATGAGCAGCCCAGTCGTGACTGCACAGCCGTCGGATACCGTCGCCCAGGCGGCCCAGCACATGACCGAGCTGAAGGTGGGTTCGGTGATCGTTGAGGAGCATGGGGCGCCCGTCGGGATTCTCACGGAAAGGGATCTCGTGCGCTTTGCGGGATCGGGCCAGGACGCGCGAGAGATCACCGTGTCGAGCCTCATGACGAGGGACCCGGACACCATCACGCCCGACAACGACTTGGAGGGCACGCTGCGCGCCTTCGCGCAGAGCGGCTACCGCCACATGCCCGTCGTCGAGGACGACAAGATGGTGGGCGTGGTGTCGATGCGCGACTTGATGCGCGTCGCTCACGTAACCCCCGTCGAATCGCACGAGCTCGACGTTCCGCGCGGGCTCGAGGGCGTGGCCGTGGCAGAGACCCAGATCGGCGATGTCAGGGGCAAGGAAGGCTTCTATCACTACCGTCAGTACTCGGCAATCGAGCTGTGCGAGAAGCGCACCATCGAGGACGCGTGGTACCTGCTCTTCGAGGGTGAGCTGCCCGGCAAGAAGCAGCGCGCCGATTTCAAGGAGAAGGTAGCGCCGCTCCGAGTCATCCCCGATGAGGTCAAGGAGCTGCTGCCCAGCGTTGCGACCCTCGGCGAGCACTTCCGTCCCCTCGATGCTCTGCGCAGCGCCTATTCCGTGCTGGCCAGCTCGCTCGATATGCAGCCGTGGCTCGACATCGAGTACGACAAGTTGAAGGAGCAGGCGCTGCAGACCTGTGCCGTGTTCCCGAGCCTCATCACTGCGATGTACCGCTTGCGCGAAGGTCAGGACATCCTCGATCCGAAGCCGGAGCTGAGCTACGCGGCCAACTACATGTACATGATGAAGGGCGAGATTCCGCCCGACGACTACGCACGCGCCTGCGAGATGTACCAGATGTCGACCATCGACCACGGCTTCAACGCCTCGACCTTCACGGCGCGCGTGATCACCTCGACCGGCGCCGACCTCGGCTCTGCGATAGCCGGCGCGCTGGGCGCGCTGTCAGGCCCCCTGCACGGCGGCGCCCCGAGCCGGGCGCTGGACCTCCTTCAGGCCATCGGGACGCCCGACAAGGCCGAGGACTATTTGCGCAAGGCGGTGTCGGGCGGTGAGCGCCTCATGGGCTTCGGCCACCGCGTCTACAAGACAGACGATCCCCGTTCGGTCATGCTGCGCGCGGTCGCCGAAAGCCTCGGTGGGGACAAGATCGACTTCGCCAAGCACGTCGAGAAGACCGCGGTGGCGGTGCTGAAGGAGCTCAAGCCGGGCCGGGACCTCTACGCCAACGTCGAGTTCTATGCCGGCGTCGTGATGGACACGATCGGCATCCCGCACGAGCTGTTCACCCCGACGTTCGCGTCGAGCCGAGTGATCGGCTGGTGTGCTCACATCCTCGAGCAGGCCGCCGACAACAGGCTCATCCGTCCGGCCGCCAATTACACGGGCGCGGAGCCGCCCCAGCCCGTTCCGGACGCCGAGTGATGTCGGGAGCCGGCGAGGTGGCCGATAAGGAGAGTGAGGAGAAGCCAGAGAGATCACTGTTTTCGAGAAGGGCCTTGCGCGTGACACTCGGGCCAATCAAGCTTGGCTTGAAGTCTGTCCCGAACGCAGGGAGCGAGAAGGGGGAAGAAGGTGCGTCAATCTAGACTCGTTGTCTCGGTATGCATCATGGCGCTCTTTTTTCACGGTGGTTTGGAGTGCGACTGCGCAAGCCAGTCCTAAGCCAAAGACAACTACCGTCTGGTACGAGGATTCGGTGTCAACCAGCTTCCTGCACGACAAGGGCTGTAGCGTGGCAAATGATGTGGACGGCGGAGACGCCCCGAAGCAGGGCATAGTGATCATGGACTACGGCCAGCCGAAGCGACTCGACGCCAATACGTGGGGGGCCAGCGCTTTTGGGCACGCAACCGTGACGACGGGTGAGATCCGGGATGCTCTCGAAGCGTGGGGCGAGGGATTCCATGCGTGCCTCAGTTCGGCCAATCGGCCGAATACCCTGTACCGCATTGCCGCCGGCACGTCACTACTTCCCCGACGGGTGGGATAATGGCATAGCCAACAACCATGGAGCCAACTGGGCGCAGATGGTGGACAATATCAGCGACTACTTCTACTCGCATGGTCTGAGTGGGGACGTTGCGGCGCTCGGCGCGTCCGACATCGAGATGGGTTTCGAGGGCCCGCTTATCTCCAGAGCCTGGACCGACGGCTACGACTCTGTGTCGAGTGTGCCTGCTTATTACAATTGCGGCGGTGCGGGAGGCTGTCAGGATTTCAACTCGGGCAATGAAGACTCTTGCGGCAGTCCTGCGTTTCCCGGGTGGTACAGCGGAGATGTCTTTCATGTTTCCTATGGTTCCCCCTCCGCTCTGCCTACCCCCGAGATCTACAACACGTCGGGCACGAATGCGGAGCAGTGGGTGATGATCAGTGTCTGGGCGCACGATCACAGCAAGCCGATACTCCGCTTCCAGGGGCCGCTGACACAGCAGGCTGCATGCGCGCAGAAGGGAAGCTGCGGGGGAATCGACAACTCGCCGCTTGACGCCTGGAACCAGATGGAGAACAAGATGGACGCCAAGCCAGTTACGAGAATGCAAATGAGTTTCTCGATGGACATCAAGTGGCAGAACCCATGATAAGCGTAGCGAAGGGTGGGACAGGTTGAGCCGCCGTTGGAGCAGAAAGGTATGGCGAATTCAAGTGGTCGATGCAACGATGGCCTCAAATCTATCAGCAGGAGTCTCGTAACCGAGTGTCTTGCGCGGTCGCGTGTTGAGCCGCAGGGCAACCGCGTCAAGGCCAGCCTGACTGTGGCATGACAGGTCGGTCT